>NZ_JAFRFW010000334.1:0-6997 GCF_017434145.1 Saccharopolyspora sp.
CGATCAAGGGTTGCTGCCCGGCTCGGGCGGTGGCGCAGGAGGCGGCGCGCCCGCGAGCACGTCGCCGCAGTCCGCTTCCGGGGCCGCCGGCGGTGAACTCGGTCTGCAGAACTCGCCGATGGAGCGGGACATGGTTTCCACGGTGCTTGCCCCGTCGATGGGCGTGCCGGCCGAGAACGTCCCCGGCTGGGGATCGCTGCTGGTCGGCCCGGTCTTGCGCGGAGCGGAGGTGAGCTACCGATGAACGGTCGCGGCATCACCGGCCCGCTGGTCAAATTCCTGATCTTCGTGCTGGTCACCGTGCTGGCCACCGGCCTGCTGATCATGACCATCGCGAACAACGACCTGCGCTCCTCGAACTCCTACACCGCCCGGTTCACCGACGTGACCGCGCTGAACGAGGGCGACGAGGTGCGGATCTCCGGGGTCAAGGTCGGCGAGATCGAGAACATCCGGGTGGTCGACCGGCGGCTGGCCGAGGTGAAGTTCAGCGTCGCCCAGCGCAAGCTGCCGAAGTCGGTCACCGCCACGATCAAGTACCGGAACCTGGTCGGTCAGCGCTACCTCGCGCTGGAGCAGGGCCCCGGCCCGGTCAACCAGCACTTGCCCGCAGGCGGCACCATCCCGCTGGCGCAGACCAAGCCCGCGCTGGACCTGACCACGCTGCTCGGCGGGTTCAAGCCGTTGTTCCAGGCGTTGTCGCCGAAGGACGTGAACCAGCTGTCCTACGAGATCATCCAGGTCTTGCAGGGCGAGGGCGGCACCGTGCAGAGCCTGCTGTCGCACACCTCGTCGCTGACTTCGGCGATCGCGGCGAAGGACCAGGTGATCGGCCAGGTCGTGAACAACCTCAACGGCGTGCTGGGCACCGTCAACGCCCGCGACCAGCAGCTGTCCGGACTGATCGTGCAGCTGCAGCAGGTCGTTTCCGGGCTCTCGGCGGACCGGGACTCGATCGGGGACGCGGTCGGCGCGCTGGACGGGCTGACCAACACCACCGCCGGACTGCTCTCCGAGGCCCGCCCGCCGCTGCGGGAGGACATCAACCAGCTCGGCGAACTGTCCAAGAACCTCAACGACAACGAGGACATCACCGAGCGGGTGCTGCAGAACATGCCGGACAAGCTGAACACGATCTCGCGGACCGCTTCGCACGGTGCCTGGTTCAACTTCTTCCTGTGCGGGGTCTCCGGGAATGTCGGTGTCGGTGACGTGAACCTGCCGCTGCCGCTGCTGCCGGCGACCCAGCCGAGGTGCCAAGGATGACGTCTTTCCAGAAACGCGACCCGCTCAAGATCGGCATCGCCGGGTTGCTGGTGCTGGTGCTCGGGTTCGTCCTCGCGATGAACTTCGAGCGGTTGCCGCTGATCAGCGGCACCACGTACCAGGCGAACTTCAGCGAAGCCGCCGGGTTGAAGACCGACAACGAGGTCCGGGTCGCCGGGGTGAAGGTCGGCACGGTCAGCTCGGTGGAGCTGGAAGGCGACCACGTGGCGGTGAAGTTCCGGGTCACCGACTCCTGGGTGGGCAACAACACCACCGCCGCCATCAAGATCAAGACGCTGCTCGGGCAGAAGTACCTCGCGCTGGACCCGCGCGGCGATGCCGAGCAGTCCAGTTCGGACCCGATTCCGATGTCCCGGACGATGGCGCCCTACGACGTCATCGAGGCGTTCAGCGGGTTGCAGCGCACCGTCGGTTCGATCGACTCCGATCAGCTCGCGCAGAGCTTCCGCGTCATGTCCGACACCTTCGCGAACACCCCGGGTGACGTGCGGGGCGCGCTGAACGGGCTCTCCGCGCTCTCGCAGACGATCGCCTCCCGCGACCAGCAGCTCAAGCAGCTGCTGGAGAACACCTCGAACGTGTCCAAGACGGTCGCCGACCGCAACGCCGAGTTCGAGAAGCTGCTCAAGGACGGGAACCTGCTGCTGGAGGAGATCCGCGACCGGCGGGAGCAGATCAGCTCGCTGCTGGACGGCACCCGCGCGTTGTCGGTGCAGCTGAGCGGACTCGTCGACGACAACCAGGCGCAGCTCGGCCCCACGCTGCAGCAGCTCGACAAGGTCACCGCGATGCTGGAGCGCAACCAGGACAACCTGAACCGCAGCATCGCCGCCTTCGGACCGTTCACCAGGTTGTTCTCCAACGTGCTCGGCACCGGTCGCTGGTTCGACACCTACATCTGCGGGCTGCTGCCGCCCGCCGTCGGCCCGATCAACCCGGAGGGCTGCAAGCCATGAGCACCCGGTCCGCGAAATTCCCGATCACCCGCCTGCTGGCCATCGGCTGCGCGGTGGTGCTGCTGGCCACCGCTGGCGTGTGGTGGATGTTCTCCGGCAACGACAAGCGCGTCACCGCCTACTTCACCGCGGCCGTCGGCATCTACCCCGGCGGGGACGTGCGGATGCTCGGCGTGCCGATGGGCACCGTCGACGAAGTGGTCCCGCAGGGCCGCACGGTGCGCGTGACCATGTCGCTGGACCGGGACGTGACCGTGCCCGCCGAAGCCCGCGCGGTCGCGGTTTCGCCGAGCGTGGTCAGCGACCGGTACGTGCAGCTGGCGCCCGTCTACAAGGGAGGGCCGCAGCTGCGCGACGGCGCGGTGATCCCGAAGGAGCGCACCGCCACGCCGGTCGAGCTGGACGAGGTCTACCGCAGCCTCAACGACCTCACCCACGCGCTCGGCCCGCAGGGAGCGAACAAGAACGGCGCGCTGACCGATCTGCTCAACACCGGCGCGGCCAACCTGGACGGCAACGGACAGGCGCTCGCCGACACGTTGCAGCACCTGGGGCAGGCGGGCACCACGCTCTCCGGCAGCAGCAAGGACCTGTTCGCCACGGTGGACAACCTGCAGAAGTTCACCGGGATGCTCTCGGCCAACGACCAGCAGGTGCGCCGGTTCAACGACCAGATGCAGGAGGTCAGCTCGCTGCTGGCCGGCGAGCGCGAGGACCTCGGCGCCTCGATGGCCGAACTCGCCGTGGCGCTGGGCAAGGTGGAGAGCTTCGTCCGGGACAACCGGGAGAACCTGAAGTCCAATGTGGACCAGCTCAACTCGGTGGCCAAGGTGCTGGTCGACCAGAAGTCGGCGCTGGCCGAGTCGCTGACCGACGCGCCGCTGGCGTTGGGCAACCTGCAGAACTCCTACAACGCCGCGTCCGGGACGCTGGACACCCGCGCGGTGATCAACGAGCTGAACCAGCCGCCGCTGGTCTCGGTGTGCAAGCTCGTCCGCCAGCCCACCGGCGGTACCCCGGTCGAACTGCCCGGCAACGTGCTCGACGCCTGCAAGGCGATCCAGCCGGTGCTGGACGGGCTGCTGCCGGTCTCCAGCATCGCCGATCTGCTGTCCCAGGCGCAGGGCAATCCGCCCGCGCAGAGCGGCGGGGCATCCGGCGGGCCGGCGATGCCGCTCGGTTCGGCCGGGGCACCGCTCGTCACCGGAGGTGGCCAGTGATCACGCTCAACCGCGGGCGCGCGGGCAAACTGCTCGGCCTGGCCGTCGCCGCGCTGGTGCTGCTGACCGGCTGCGGGTTCACCGGCGTCTCGCAGCTGCCGCTGCCCGGCGGCGCCGACGTCGGCGACAAGCCCTTGCAGGTCAAGGTGCGCTTCCGGGACGTGCTCGACCTGGTGCCCAACGCGGCGGTGCGGGTCAACGACGTGCCGGTCGGCCGGGTCAGCGCGATCGGGCTCGCCGACGGTTCCTGGGACGCCGAGGCGACGCTGCAGGTCAACCGGGACGTCAAGCTGCCGGGCAACGCCATCGCGCGGCTGCGCCAATCCAGCCTGCTCGGTGAGAAGTACGTCGAGCTGGCCGATCCGCCCGCACCCGAGCCACCGCGCGGCAAGCTCATCAACGGCGACGTGATCGGCCTGGACCGCACCAACCGCAACCCCGAGGTCGAAGAAGTCCTCGGCGCGCTGTCGCTGCTGCTCAACGGCGGCGGCGTGGCCCAGCTGCAGAACATCACCAAGGAACTCAACACGGCGCTGCAAGGCCGCGAAGGCGATGCCCGTTCGCTGCTGAACAACCTGGACCAGCTGGTCGGCGGGCTGGACGCGCAGCGCGACGACATCACCCGCGCGCTGGACAGCGTCAACCGGCTCTCGGCCAGCTTGAACAACCAGCGCGGCAACATCGACACCGCGCTGCGCGATCTCGAGCCCGGACTGCGGGTGCTCAACGAGCAGCGCGGGCAGCTGGTCACGATGCTGCAGTCGCTGGACAAGCTCTCCGGGGTGGCCACCAACGTGGTCGATCAGAGCCGTGCGGACATGGTGCACAACCTGCAGCAGCTGCAGCCGACGCTGACCCAGCTGGAAGCGGCGGGCGACAACCTGCCGAAGTCCTTCGAGATCCTGCTGACCTACCCGTTCACCGACAAGGCGGTCGAGGGCATCAAGGGCGACTACACGAACCTCTACATCGACGCCGACCTCAACCTCACCAACATCCTCGGCAACATCGGACGCTCCCGGCAGCCGCTGATCCAGCCGCCGAAGCTGCCGTTGCCGCTGCCGGAGCAGCAACCCGGTGGCCTGCTACCGCGACCGGACTCGGCCAAACCGGGCAAGGAGTCGCCGGAGACCTCGAAGGCGCCGGAACCGGGCAAGTCCGACAACGGCGGCCTGCTCGGCTTCCTGTTCGGAGGTGACTGATGCTCAGCCGCAAGATGCGCGTGCAGATCGCCGCGTTCGTGGCCATCGCGCTGGTCGGCGTCGGCTACGCGGGCTTCCGCTACGCCGAGCTGGACAGGCTGTTCTGGTCGCGCGGGTACGAGGTGACCATGCAGCTGGCCGACTCCGGCGGGATCTTCAAGAACGCGGAGGTCACCTACCGCGGAGTGCCGGTCGGGCGGGTCGGCGAGATGCAGCTGACCGCGGACGGCGTGCAGGTGCCGCTGGACATCGAGAAGAGCTTCTCGCGCATTCCGGCCGACGTGGATGCCGTGGTCGCGCAGCGTTCCGCGGTCGGCGAGCAGTACGTGGACCTGCGCCCGAAGCGCGATCGCGGGCCGTACCTGAAGGACGGGTCGGTCATCAAGCGTTCGTCCACCAGCACTCCGCTGCCCGTCGAAGACCTGATGACGAACCTGGACCAGTTCGCCAAGTCGGTTCCGGAGGACTCGCTGCGGACCGTGGTCGGCGAGCTCGGCACGGCGTTCCGGGACAACGGCGGCAACTTGCAGACGGTGCTGGACACCACGCGGGAGTTCACCACCGAGGCCCAGCAGCACCTGCCGCAGACCCGGCAGCTGCTCGCGGACGGCACCGACGTGCTGGCGACGCAGAACGACAAGGGCTCGGCGATCCGGTCCTACAGCTCCGACCTGCGCGCGCTGTCCGAGCAGCTGCGCGATTCCGATCCGGACCTGCGCAAGCTGATCAAGCGGGCGCCACCGGCCGCGCAGCAGGTGAGCGGGCTGCTGCGGGAGACGGGGCCGCAGCTGGGGACGTTGATCGGCAACCTCACCAGCACCACCGAGCTGCTGGCGCAGCACAACGACGGCATCGAGCAGCTGATGGTGACCTATCCGATGGTCTCCGCCGGTGGTTACAGCGTGGTGCCCGGCGACGGCACCGCCCACTTCGGGTTGGCGCTGAACGTCTTCGACCCGATGCCTTGCACGAAGGGTTACGAGTCGACCGAGAAACGTGCCGGAAATGACCTGGCTCCGATGCCGCTGAACACTGATGCACACTGTGCGGAGCCACCAGGTAGTCCGATCAACGTACGCGGCGCGCAGAATGCCCCAGGCCAGTGACAGACCGGCCGACCGGGAAACGAGGTGAGCAGATGTCCGAGAACGAGACGGCCGTCGAGACCGATCGCGGCAGCTCCGAGCGGACGCGGTTATCGGCCATGGCCTCGCTGATCTCGGTGGTCGTCGCGGCCGCCGCGGCGCTGTTCTTCGGGGTCTCCTGGGCGTTGGCCGCCGGTGGCGGCGCCGCCGGCTACGCCACCGCGCGCGACGAGGCGTTGCAGGCGGGCACCCAGGCGGTCATCAACTTCAACACCCTCGACTACCACGACGTGCAGCGCGGGCTGGACCGGTGGGCGCAGTCCTCCACCGGCCCGCTGCACGAAGAGGTCGTGAAGGGGCGGCAGGCCAACGCCGAGCGGATCACCCAGGCCAAGACCGTCACCAACGCCGAGGTGCTCTCCGCAGGTCTGACCGAGCTCAACGAGCGCGCAGGCAAGGCCCGCATGATCGCGGTCGTGAAGGTGACCGTGACCCCGGACGGCCAGCCGCCGACCGAGAAGCGCAGCCGCTACCAGGCCGAGCTCACCCGCGAAGGCCAGGAGTGGAAGCTCAGCGTGCTCGGTCCGGTGCCCGTCGGCTGACGCCGCGCCCGAGACCTGCTGACCCGTTCGTTCGAGGAGTGGTTCCCGTGCCCGAATCCCGCCGTCCCAGAGCGACCTCGCGCAAGCGCGTCGCGGGGCAGCGCAACCGACCGGAGACGAAGTCGAACCGGTCGTCCCGGGTCGGCCTCACCCGGCCCGGCGGCCCGCCGGAGCAGGAGGAGCAGGCCGACGGCGCCGTCGAAGCCGTGGACACCGCGGCGGGTGCGGAAGCCGGGACCGAACCGGCGGGCGAGGACTCGGCGGCCTCGCGCGACCGGAGCCGGGAAGATGCGGCCGCCGACTCGGCTGATGAAGCCGCGGATGCCGTCCAGACGACGCCGGGGAGTTCCGGGACCGAGTCGTCGCAGGACGCGTCGGACGAGAACAGCGACGAAACTGCGGACGTCCGGAGCTCGGCAGCCGCTGCGACCACCGCGGACGACGTCCGATCCGAAGACTCGGCCGTCGCGTCCCGATCCGGGACGGACCAGTCCGCCCAGTCGCAGTCAGCCCAGTCCGGGGAGTCCCAGTCCGGCCAGTCCCGGTCCGCGAGCACCGATTCCGCGACTGCTGATTCCGCGGCGTCCGAGCCCACGTCGGTCTGGCGATCCGGCACGCAGACCACGGAGCAGTCCGAGCAGCAGC
>NZ_JAFRFW010000335.1:0-12563 GCF_017434145.1 Saccharopolyspora sp.
CGCAACACCCGGACCGCGGCCAGCAGCGGGGTGCGGTCCGGCTCGCCGCGGCGCACCGGGATCTGCCCGATCCGGCGCAGGAACCAGCCCAAGGCACCGCGGAACAACTCAGTCTTGATCAAGAACGCCGCGTTGCGCGGCAACATTCCGTACAGCAGCGGGCCGTCCACCAGCGAACTGTGGTTGGCCACCAGCACCAGCGGGCCGGTGCGCGGAATGCGCTCCGCGTGGTGGACCCGCACCCGGTAAGGCAGGCGCACCACGGTGGTGGCGATGAGCCGACCGACCCGGGCCAGCTTCGACGAGGACCCCTCGGGCAGGTCGATCGCGCTCAACGTGCTCCCTCCGCGCTTGCGAACAATCCGCGGCTTTCCACCATCTTCCACAGCTGCTCCAGCACACCGGCCACATCGAGCTGGGTGGTGTCCAGCTCCACCGCGTCCTGCGCGATCCGCAGCGGCGAAACCGCACGTCCGGAGTCCAGCGCGTCCCGCCTGCTGACGTCCTCGTGCGCGCGGCCCACGTCGGATTCCCGCCCGGCTTCCCGGTCCTGCGTGCTGCGGCGCATCGCGCGGGCCTGCGACGACGCGGTCAGGTACACCTTCAGCCCGGCGTCCGGAGCCACCACCGTGCCGATGTCGCGGCCCTCCACGACCACGCCCCCGGGACGGGCGAGCGCCTCGCGGATCAGCCGCCGCTGCTCGTCCACCAGCAGCTCGCGCACGGCCGGGACCGCCGAAACCGCGGAAACCGCGCCGGTCACCTCCGGCCCGCGGATCTCCTCGCCGACGTCCTCGGCATCCAGCGCCACACCCGGGCGCAGCGGATCGGTCCCCATCACCGGCACCGCGCTCGCCGCGACACCCGCGACGGCCTCCGCGTCACCGATCACCACTCCGGCCCGTAGCACCGCCAGCGTGACCGCCCGGTACATCGCCCCGGTGTCGAGGTACGACGCCGACAGCGCCGAAGCCAGCTTCCGGGCCACCGTGGATTTCCCGGTGCCCGAGGGGCCGTCGAGGGCCACCACCCCTCGAAGCTCGGCGTGTGCCACGTCGAGTCTCCTCCTTCGTCGTCACCGGCCCAACGCCGGATCAACCACTCATTGTGCCTGGCCCGCCCCAGCGGAACCCAATCGCGTCCGCCCCGGCACCACCCGGTCGCCAACGGCGCGTGCGTTCCTTGTGCGCCGCACCGGGACACCCGAACGAGCTGACAGGTGTACTACCCTTTCGTTCGTGGACGTCACAGTGACCCCGCTGCCGGGACTCGGGACCCAACAGGACTTCGTCACCCGTTCCGGGCACCGGATCGGGGTGATCACTTACCGTGACGGGCGCTACGAGCTGATCGTCTCCGGCCACGACGACCCGGACAAGGTCGCCGCATCGGCCGGGCTGACCTCGGAGGAGACCAACACGCTGGCGAACCTGCTGGGTGCGCCGCAACTGGTCGCGCACCTGACCGAGCAGCAACGCGAAGTCACCGGGATCAGCACGTGGCAGCTTCCGGTCGTCGAGGGCTCTCCCTACGACGGCCGCCCCCTCGGCGACACCGAGATGCGCACCCGCACCTCGGCGTCGATCGTCGCCGTCGTCCGCGGCGGAACCGTGCACCCGTCGCCACGCCCGGACTTCCTCTTCGATTCCGGCGACCTGGTGGTCGTCGTCGGCACCGCCGACGGTCTGCGCGCCGCAGGCGACATTCTCGAGCGCGGCTAGCCGGCACCCGCTCGAGGAGCGGCTCGGCGCAGCCCGCAGGCGGGATCAGCGCAACTGCAAAGAGGGAAACGAGGTCGTCCGCAACGGCCGGGGACGCGGTCCCCGGGCGGGTAGCCCCGTGCGCCGCGCGAGGGACAACTCAGGCAGGCACTCGGACAGGCGAGAGGAAACACGGTGCACGACACGGCGATCTCCCTCATCGAATTGGGAGCAGTGTTCTTCGGTCTCGGCATACTCGGCCGCCTCGCCTGGAAAATCGGAATCTCACCGATCCCGCTGTACCTCATCGGCGGTATCGCGTTCGGCGAAGGCGGCGTCATCCCGCTGCACGGGATCGAGCCGTTCACCCACCTCGCGTCCGAAATCGGCGTCGTCCTGCTGCTGCTCCTGTTAGGTCTGGAGTACTCGGCGAGTGAGCTGGTCACCGGCCTGCGACGATCCTGGATGGCGGGCCTGGTCGACATCGTGCTCAACGCCGCGCCCGGGGCACTGGTGGCCTGGGCGCTGGGCTGGGGCCCGATCGGCGCGTTGACGATGGCAGGCGTCACCTACATCTCCTCGTCCGGGATCGTGGCCAAGGTCCTCGGCGACCTCGGCAGGCTCGGTAACCGGGAAACGCCGGTGGTGCTGTCCATGCTGGTCTTCGAGGACCTCGCGATGGCGCTGTACCTGCCGATCCTCACCGCGGTGCTCGGCGGGGTGAGCCTGCTGGGCGGGCTGACCGCGGTCGGCATTTCGCTGATCGTGATCTCGGTGGTGCTGGTGGTGGCGCTGAAGTTCGGCCGCTACGTCTCCGCGCTGGTCGACAGCCCCGATCCGGAAGTGTTCCTGCTGCGGTTGCTGGGCGCGGCACTGCTGGTCGCCGGCATCGCCTCGGAGCTGCAAGTCTCCGCCGCCGTCGGGTCGTTCCTGCTGGGCATCGCGATCTCCGGATCTACCGCGCAGAACGCGACACGGATGCTGGAGCCGCTGCGCGATCTGTTCGCCGCGGTGTTCTTCGTGGTGTTCGGGCTCAACACGAACCCGGCGCAGATCCCGCCGGTGCTCGGTTACGCGCTGCTGCTCGCGGTGGTCACGGCAGCCACCAAGGTCGCCACCGGTTGGTTCGCGGCCCGTTCGCAAGGCATCCGGAAGCTGGGCCGCGCCCGGGCCGGGGCCGCGCTGGTGGCGCGCGGCGAGTTCTCGATCGTGATCGCGGGCTTGGCCGTCGCCGAGGGCATCAACGGTCAACTGGCCGCGCTGTCCACCGCGTACGTGCTGCTCATGGCGATCCTCGGACCGGTAGCGGCGCGGTACGTCGAGCCGGTGGCAAGGCTTTTCGTGGGACGTCGCACCGTCAAGGCATGACACCTCCGAGCTTCTTCTGCAAAGTTGCGCTTCGGGGTTAATTTCGCTCGACACTGAAAAAATTACGGTCGTCGATGAATCCGGGCGACAAAAAGCCCGTGGGTTCACGAACCCACGGGCGACCGCGGCAAGATCACATGTCGACGGCCCGGTAGAGCGAACCGACCTCCTTGCGGTCCAGCTTCCGGATCGCGCCGGGCCGCTCGTTGTTCAACCGGACCTCCCCGATCGCGGTCCGCACCAGCCGCTTCACCGGGTGCCCCACCTGCTCCAACAAGCGGCGCACGACGTGCTTGCGGCCCTCGTGCAGCGTGATCTGCACCAGCGCGCGCGGGCCGGTGACGTCGAGCAACCGGAACCCGTCGACCTTCACCGGCCCGTCATCGAGCTGAACGCCCGACTTCAGCCGCCGCCCGAGATCCTTCGGGATCGGCCCCGGCACATCCGCCACATAGGTCTTGAGCACCTCGTACGAAGGGTGCATGAGCCGGTGCGCGAGCTCGCCGTCGTTGGTGATCAGCAGCAACCCCTCGGTGTCCACGTCCAGCCTGCCGACGTGGAACAGCTTGCCGTCCCGCTCCCGCAGGTAGTCGCCGATGCACGGGCGGTCCTGATCGTCGGACATCGTGCAAAGGATGCCCCGCGGCTTGTTCAGCAGCAGGTACTGCACGTCCTCGTTGATGTTCACGCGGGTGCCGTCCACGTGGATCACCGAGTTCTCCGGATCGACCCGGCGGCCCAGTTCGGTCACGGGCTCGCCGTCGACCTCGATGCGCCCCTCGGTGATCATGTTCTCCGCCGCCCGGCGGGAGGCGACCCCGGCCCTGGACAGCACCTTCTGCAACCGGACACCTTCCGGCTTCGACTCCGCACCGGACGTGGTCGGGGCACGGTGTTCAGACATCGTCGATCGTATCCACTTCAGGGAGCAGGGGAGCCAACGGCGGCAGATCCTTCAGCGACGACAGGCCGAGCCGCTCCAAGAACAGCTCCGTCGTGCAGTACAGGTTCCCGCCGGTCTCCGAATCGGTACCGGCCTCCTCCACAAGGCCGCGCCCTACCAGGGTACGGATGACGCCATCGACGTTGACACCGCGTACCGCCGCCACCCGGGAGCGGGTCACCGGCTGGCGGTAGGCGACCACGGCCAGCGTCTCCAGCGCCGCCCGGGTCAGCTTCGAGCGTTGCCCGTCGAGGAGGTAGCGCTCCACGTAGGGCGCATAGGTCTCGCGCGTGTAGAACCGCCAGCCGTCGCCGACCCTGCGCAGGTCGAAACCGCTCCCGGCGTCGGCATAACCCTGCGCCAACCGCTGCAGCGCGGTGCGGATCCGCGCCACCGGCTGCTCCAGCGTGCTCGCCAGCAACTCCTCACCCGCGGGCACGTCCACCACCAGCAGCAGCGCCTCCAACGCGGAATCCAACGCCTCGTCGGAAGTCAGATCCGGAGGAGCCTGCGAAACCGCCACCGAATCACCTGGTTCGGCCCTGTCCGGTCCTTGCGCAGTTCCCGAGTCCCCGGCGGCCAGGTCCTCAGCAGCCAGGTCCTCAGCGAGCGGACCCCCCGCGACCGTGTCCTCCGCGTCATCGGCCGCCTGCGCCGCAACAACACCGGGCAGCTCATCGCCGGGAACGTCGTCGTGCACCGAACTCACCCGTATTCCTCTTCCTCGACACTCGCCCGCGCCGCGTCCGCCGCCGCCTGCGCCTCCTGCACGCTGCCGCCGACCCAGCTCACCAGCAGGTTCCCCAACGGGTCCTGCTGCTCGAACGCGATCACCTGCTCCCGGAAGAGCTCCAGCAACGCCAAGAACCGCGCCACGATCTGCACCGTGTGCTCGCAGTCGGCCACCAGCTCCGAGAAGTCCGCCGACCCCTGCTCGGCAAGCCGCACCCGCAACAGCGCGGCGTGCTCGCGAACCGAGACCTGGTGCTGGTGCAGATGCTCCAGCGACACCGCAGGCGGCGGTTTCGGCCGGAACACCGAAGCGGCGACCTCGGCCAGCCGCTGCGGCCCGACACCGATCATCACCTCCGGAAGCAAACCCTCGAACCGCGGTTCCAGCGAGACCGAACGCGGATACCGCCGCAGCGCACCGGCCTCCAACTCGCTGAACAACGCCGCCACCTGCTTGTACGCCCGGTACTGCAGCAGCCGCGCGAACAGCAGGTCCCGCGCCTCCAGCAGCGCGAGGTCCTCCTCGTCCTCGACTTCCGCGGCGGGCACCAGCCGCGCCGCTTTCAAATCCAGCAACGTGGCAGCGACCACCAGGAACTCGGTGGTCTCGTCCAGATCCCATTGCTCGCCGAGCGCCTTGGTGTAGGCGATGAACTCGTCGGTGACCTTGTGCAGCGCGACATCGGTGACGTCCATCTGGTGCTGCGAGATCAGTTGCAGCAGCAGGTCGAACGGGCCCTCGAAGTTCTCCAGCCGGACCGTGAACCGCCCCGACTGGTCCGCACCGGAGGCAGCAGGCAGCTCGGCGTCCTGCGGGGGCGCCGCATCACCGGTGTTCATCTGCTCGGTCAAGTCGGTCGATTCGTCGGTGGGCGCCGGCGACTCATCCGGCGCCGCTGCTTCGTCCTGCGGTGTCGTCGCCGCACGCTGGAGCGTCGCTGCGTCCTGGGCTGCTGCGTGTTGATCGCCAACGGCGGACCCGGCCCCATGCGGGGAGCCGGTCACTCGCCGCGCTCCTGCCGCAGCCGACGCACCAGCACCGAATCCGCTCCCTGCGCCTCGAAATCGGCCAGCAGCACCGCGACCGCCTCCCGGACGACCCTTCCCCGGTCGGCCGCGAGACCGTGCTCCGCGCGCAGCGCGAGCCGGGTCTGTTCCAACGCCAGCAACTCCTCGTCGGAGACGTACACGGTGATTTTCGCATCGTGCCTGCGCCGGCCCGAGCCCGACCTGCCCTGGCCGTCGGACCTGCCGCGGCCGTCCGGCCCCTGATCGGCTTCGGGAGCACTGCCGGACTGGGATCGCTCCTGCTCCGCAGCCCGCCCCGTCGTGCGGAACAACTCCGCGGCGCCGGGCAACGTGGCACGGCGCTTCACCCGGCCACCCCGCGGCGGATCACCGCGCGATCACCTCGCGCGCCAGCGAGCGGTAAGCCTGCGCCCCCGCCGAACGCGGCGCCCAGCGGGTGATCGGCTCTCCCGCGACCGTCGTCTCCGGGAACCGGACGGTGCGGTTGATCACGCTGTCGAACACGATGTCCCCGAACGCCTCCACCACGCGGGACATCACTTCCCGCGAATGCAGCGTGCGAGGGTCGAACATGGTCGCCAGGATGCCGCTGATCTCCAACTTCGGGTTCAGCCGCTCCTGGACCTTCTCGATCGTGTCGATCAGCAGCGCGACCCCGCGCAGGCTGAAGAACTCGCACTCCAGCGGGATGACCACGCCGTCCGCGGCGGCCAGCGCGTTGACCGTGAGCAGGCCCAGCGACGGCTGGCAGTCGACCAGGATGAAGTCGTACTCCTTCATCGCCGGGTACAGCACCCGGCCCAGCGTCTGCTCCCGGCCCACCTCGGCGACCAGTTGCACTTCGGCGGCGGAGAGGTCGATGTTGCTCGGCAGCAGGTCCATGCCCTCCACCGTGGTCGAGCGCACCACGTCCTGGACCTTCACGGAGCGTTCCATGATCACGTTGTAGATCGTCTGCTCGAGTTGGTGCGGCTGCACCCCGAGGCCGACCGAAAGCGCGCCCTGCGGATCGAAGTCCACCAGCAGCACCCGCCGGCCGTACTCGGCCAGCGCAGCACCCAGGTTGATCGTCGACGTGGTCTTGCCGACGCCGCCCTTCTGGTTGCACATGGCCAGCACCGAGGCCGGGCCGTGCCGATCCAGCAGCGGCGGCTCGGGAATGTGCCTGCGCGGCCTGCCGGTCGGGCCGACGTTGCCATCCTGGTCCAACTCGGCCGCGTCACCCGCGACACCGGGCTTCTCCGGGGCGATGCTCAGGTCGACCGCGCCCCGGGACCGCCCTTCGGCGGAGGGCTGCGGTGTCGACATGGCGCTAGGACTCCTTGTCTGCCGGTGACGATCATACCGATCGGACGAAGCCTAAGTGGCATTCTCGACCAGCGGCAACGCGCCTCGCCGAGGGGCCCGCGAAATGCGGCCCACCACACCCGGTCGTGGTCAAGACCCAGCGCTGAGCGCGCGGGGATGCGCGGTGGCGTACACCTCACGCAGCGTGTTCACCGTGACCAGCGTGTAGACCTGCGTCGTCGTGACCGAGGCGTGCCCGAGCAGCTCCTGCACGACGCGCACGTCGGCACCGCCCTCCAGCAGGTGCGTCGCGAACGAATGGCGCAGCACGTGCGGGGAAACCTCACGGGTGATCCCCGCACGCTCCGCCGCAGTCTTCAACGTGTTCCAAGC
This sequence comes from Saccharopolyspora sp., assembly GCF_017434145.1. NCBI lineage: Bacteria > Bacillati > Actinomycetota > Actinomycetes > Pseudonocardiales > Pseudonocardiaceae > Saccharopolyspora > Saccharopolyspora sp. Next base: position 7,453 of record NZ_JAFRFW010000335.1, read on the forward strand.
GCTCTGCCGCGACAACCTGCCGCCACGGGAATTCAGGAACACCGCCGACGTCCCCCGCCCGCGCCCGGCCAGCGTCGGACGGGAGCGCACGAGGTACGCCTGCACCGCTTCCAGCGCGGGGCGCCCGACCGGCACGATCCGCTGCCGGCCGCCCTTGCCGTTGAGCAGCACCGTCCGCTCGTCGGAGTCGACATCGTCGACGTCCAGACCCACGGCCTCGGAGATTCGAGCGCCGGACGAATACAGCAATTCCAGCAACGCACGATCCCGCAGTCCGCGCCCGTCCTGCCCGGCCGCGTTGTCGAGCAGTCGCAGCACCTCATCCACCGGCAACGCCTTCGGCAACCGACGTGAAGGCGTAGGCGGCGACACCTCCCGCGCCACGTCGGCTTCGACCCAGCCCTCCGCGTGTGCGAACCGGTGCAGCCCACGCACCGCCACAAGCGCCCGAGCCGCCGAAGATTGCGCGAGCGCAGGCCGCTGCGCAGCACCTTCACGGAGTTCGGCGGTGAATTCGGCCAGGTGCCCCGCCCCGACCTCGCGCAACTCGTGAACACCCGACTCCGCCAGATGTGCCCCATAACGCCGCAAATCGCGCGCGTAGGAATCGAGCGTGCTGCGCGCGGTCCCCCGCTCGACCGCCAAATGGTCCAAATATCCGGCGAAGGCGGCGCGCAGCCCCTCGGGAAGTCCTTCGGAGGCTTTCACCACCGACCTCCTCCGTGCCTGGAACGAACCAGCTGCAGCCTAAGAAACCGTGATGCGCGAGGAACGATCCGCATGGGCACTGATTGTCCCCCATTCCAGTGAAACTCCCGCAGCGAGTTCACGATCTCGTCGCTCACCAGGGAAGAACCGGACAGCACCGACACGGTCTCGCGGAATCGACACCGTGCCCGGATGAATCGGTCTACCGTGTTCCGGGTGAGCCAACCACGGGATCCCGGCCAAATGCGGATCGGCGACGAGGAACGGTCACAGGCTTCGCAAGCCCTCGGCGAACACTTCGCAAAAAGTCGGCTGACCGTGGTCGAGTACGAGGAACGGCTCGATCGAGCTCTCCGCGCCGTTACCCGCAACGATCTGATGGCGCTGTTCGCCGACCTGCCGGGGCCACGCCCGATGGGTCTGCCTGCGCCACCGCAGGCACAAGCGCCGGGACCACCGCTCCCATACCGCCCGACCCCTTACCCCGGGTACGACGCGCTCATCCGGTCGGGCAAGTCCCGGATCACGGCCGGTGTGCTGCAGATCGTGCTGCCATTCGGCGTGGGGCGGTTCTACACCGGCCACACCGGCACAGCCATCGCGCAACTCCTGCTGTTCTTCTTCGGGCTGTTGACCTTCGGCCTTACCAGTGCGATAGCCGCGATCTGGTGCTTCATCGACGGAATCGTGCTGCTGGCCAACACAGACAGCACCGACGCAGCGGGACGCCGCCTGAGCTCTTGAACCGAGTTACCCGTGCAGCCTCTTGGCAAGGCTGTGCGGACGATCCTGCCACTCCGCTTCGGGCGGCCTTGGCTGCGCGCCCGCCCGCACCGCGTGCGCGGCGAGCAGACCGGTGACCGCCGGAGCGTTGACGATCTCACCGGCGAAGACCATGCGCACCGCCTCGTCGAACGGGAAGCGGCGAATCACCAGGTCGGCTTCCTCATCACCGGTGGCGTCCGGGCGCTGCACATCGGACAACCCCCGAGCGAGGAAGATCCGCTCGCTCTGGTCGGTGAAGCCCGGCGACGAGGCGATGTCCGCGAGCACCGACCAGGACTCGGCGGCCAGACCGACCTCTTCGGCCAATTCCCGCTGCGCGGTGTGCAACGGATCTTCACCGGCGACATCGAGCAGTCCCGCAGGCAACTCCCACAACCGCCGACCCACCGGATAGCGGTACTGGTGGATCAACACGACCTGGTCGGCGTCGTCGAGCACGACCACCGACACCGCGCCCAGGTGCTCGACCACCTCGCGGCGTGCCTGCACACCGCCGGGCATGGCCACCTCGTCCGCCCGCAACGCCAGGATCTTGCCGACGTACACGTCCTCGGTCGCCACGGTGCTGAAGCGATGCGTGCCGCCGGTCCGCTCGATCTCGTTCGCGCCCGCGTTCTCCGTGCTGCTCACGCCGCCAGCCTACGGATGGATCAGGCCCCTGCCTGAACGCTGTCGGCCAGCTCGACGGGGAGGCGTTCCGCCGCCTGGTAATCGACGGCCGCACGGACGAACGCCGCGAACAACGGGTGCGGGCGGGTCGGCCGGCTCTTGAGCTCGGGGTGCGCCTGGGTGCCGACGAAGAACGGGTGCTCCTCCCGCGGAAGCTCCACGAATTCCACGAGCCGTTCGTCCGGGGAAGTGCCGGAGAAGACCACGCCCGCCTTGCTCAATCGGTCGCGGTAGGCGTTGTTGACCTCGTAGCGATGCCGGTGCCGTTCCGCGATCTCGGTGGTGCCGTAAGCCTCCGCCACCAGTGAGCCCGCCTGCAGCTTGGCCGGGTAGGCACCCAGCCGCATCGTGCCGCCCATGTCCTTGTTCCCGGAGAGGACGTCGTGCTGATCGGCCATCGTGCTGATCACCGGGTGCTGGCACGGTTCCTCGAACTCGGTGGAGTTCGCCCGCTGCAGCTCGCCGAGCGCCCGCGCCGTCTCGATGACCATGCACTGCAGGCCGAGGCACAACCCGAGGGTCGGAATGCCGTGCGTGCGGGCGTACCGGATGGCCCCGACCTTGCCCTCGATACCGCGGACCCCGAAGCCACCCGGGACGAGCACGGCGTCCATCCCTGCCAGGGCGTGCGCGGCACCGGACTCGGTCTCGCAGGTGTCCGAAGGCACCCACGCGATCTCCACCTTCGCCCGGTGGGCGAAACCACCGGCGCGCAACGCCTCGGTCACCGAAAGGTAAGCATCCGGCAGGTCGACGTACTTGCCCACCAGCGCGATTCGCACGTGCTCGCTGGGTTTGTGCACGCGGTCCAGCAGGTCGCCCCACACCGCCCAGTCGACGTCCCGGAACGGCAGTCCGAGACGGCGCACCAGGTAGGCGTCCAGTCCCTCGGAGTGCAGCACCCGCGGGATGTCGTAGATCGACGGTGCGTCCGGGCAGGCCACCACACCGTCCGAGTCGACGTCGCACATCAACGCGATCTTGCGTTTCAGGTCATCGGGAAGGTCCCGATCGGCCCGGCAGACCAGCGCATCCGGCTGGATCCCGATGTTGCGCAGGGCCGCGACCGAGTGCTGCGTCGGCTTCGTCTTCAGCTCCCCGGACGGCGCCAGGTACGGCACCAGCGACACGTGCAGGAAGAAGCAGTTGTCCCGGCCGACGTCGTGCCGCACCTGGCGGCATGCCTCCAGGAACGGCAGCGACTCGATGTCCCCCACGGTGCCGCCCACCTCGGTGATGACCACGTCGGGCGTGCGCCCGTCCTCATCCGGCTCGGCCATCGCCCGGATCCGCGTTTTGATGTGATCCGTGATGTGCGGGATGACCTGCACGGTGTCACCCAGGTACTCACCGCGGCGTTCTTTGGCGATCACCGCTGAGTAGACCTGACCGGTCGTCACGTTCGCGTTCCGCGTCAGGTCCCGGTCGAGGAACCGCTCGTAGTGCCCGATGTCCAGGTCGGTCTCGGCGCCGTCCTCGGTCACGAAGACCTCGCCGTGCTGGAACGGGTTCATCGTTCCGGGGTCAACGTTGAGGTAGGGGTCGAGCTTCTGCATCGTCACCCGCAAACCGCGGGAGGTCAGGAGTTCGCCCAGACTGGAAGCGGTAAGGCCCTTGCCCAGGGAGGAGGCCACACCTCCGGTAACGAACACGTGCTTGATCGTGCGTGCTTGCGGCACCAAGAAGGCTCCCCGTGGTCAAGCCGTCGCCGGGCTGAAGTGAACGTGCACAGGCAGGACGGCCGAATCCGTCTCACCCACGGGATTTCAGCCTAACGCACGATGAACTTCGGGTACACGGCAGCCCGGATGGCTTTGAGCACGTTGACCACTGCTGGTCAACCGCCAAAGGTGCACTGCTCGAGGCCCTTCGAACGCCTGCTTCGCACCGTTCAGGCTTTGGCCCGGTCCACCTCCTTCTCCAGCAAGCGCACCGACTCCTCCGGGTCGAGGGCCGACTCGACAAGCTGGTCGAAGGCATCCTGGTGGACCTGCACGTCCGTGGGCGAGTCCAGCAACGGCCGGACGGCCAAGGCTGGTCGATACACCACGGCCGGAGGTGAGTCCGCACCGAAGGACAGCACGGTGAACGGGCCGTCGGCCGCCAAGGCACCGGCGGCGAACGGCAGCACCCGAAGCGTCACCTCAGCCCTCGCCGCGATCTCCAGCAGACGGTCCCACTGGCCGCGAAGCACGTCCGGGCCGCCGACCACCCTTCGCAACGCCGACTCCGCAAGTACGAGGTCGAGCGGCACGCCGCCGCTGTCCAAGTTCCGCTGACGGATCTCCAGCGCCTCGAGCGAGCGCTCGGAGTCCGCCGCGGGTTCGGCACATCGGCGAGCCGCAAGCACGGCGGCTGCGTAATCCCGGGTACGCACCAGCTCCGGCAGCACCTCGGTACCGAAGACGCGCACGTCGGCGGCTTCGGCCTCGAAGCCGATGTAGAGCCTGTCTTCGGGCGGTAGCACGTCGCGATACGAGTCCCACCATCCGCGCCCGCGCGCTTGGTGGGCGAGTGAGACCAGGTGCTCCCGGTGCCGGCCTTCGGCGTGACAGATGTCCGCGAGGGCGATTACCGCCTCGACTCCGACCGCCTGCCGCGACCCTTCGATCTTGCTGACCTTCGCCTGCGGCCAACCCAAGCGGTCGGCGACATCGACGTGCGTCAGCCCGGCCGCCCGGCGCAGTTCTTTCAGCTCGGCGGCAAGCATGTGACGCCGGACCGTGGGACTGGTCCGCTGCCGCTCGGTTTGCGTTTCGTCCATGCCTTGATCTTGGGCCGGCAGATGGGGCAACGTCCAGGAATGTCACCTGATCGAATTATGGCATATCGAATAATTCTTCGGCCATCCTGGACGGCATGACCTCCCGAACCCGGTCCGGCGCCCGGCTGGAATCCCGTGCCCGGCCCCTCCCCTGGGCGCGGCGCCCGGCCGCCGCGCGCCGGAC
>NZ_JAFRFW010000336.1:0-7652 GCF_017434145.1 Saccharopolyspora sp.
CGACGGCACCCGGAAGGTCGCCGGTGCCCCGAACTACCCGAACGACGCGGCCGAACCGGGCACCGCGCACGCCGCGCTGGCCTGCGCCACCATCGCCGCGGGCCGGATCACCGCCATCGACACCGGCGAGGCCGCAGCCGCCCCCGGCGTCCTCGGCGTGTTCACGCACCGCAACGCGCCGAAACTGACACGCGCGGAAGGCGAGCCACCGGCACCGCTGCAGGACGACCGGATCCGGCACCACGGCCAATACCTTGCGGTCGTCGTCGCCGACACCCCCGAGCAGGCCACGGCCGCCGCGGGGTTGATCCACGTCGAATACGCCCCGGCCGACCCGGTGGTGGAGATCGACGACCCGGCCGCGGTCCGCGAACCCGCAGCCGAGGACGTGTCCCGCGGCGACGTTCCCGGCGCGCTGGCTCGCGCGGAAGTGCGCTACGAGGCCGAATTCACCACCCCGGCGAATACGCACAACCCGATGGGCCTGTTCAGCGCAGTCGCCAAGTGGGACGGCCCGCGGCTGACCGTGCACACCAACACCCAAGGCCCGTCGGCGATGAGCTCCTCGCTGGCCGCGGTGTTCGGGCTGGCGCCGGAAGCGGTCACGGTGCTGGCGCCGTACGTCGGCGGCGGGTTCGGTTCCGGGCTGCGGACCTGGCCGCACGTGAGCCTCGCCGCGCTCGCGGCGCGCGAGCTGCGGCGGCCGGTCAAACTCGTGCTAACCCGCCCGCAGATGTTCACCGGCGTCGGCCACCGCACCGGCACGGTGCAGCAGCTGCGGCTCGGCGCGAACCGGGACGGCGAGCTGCTGGCGATCGAGCACCGCTCGACCCAGACCGCCGCGGTGGACGACGACAACGCCGACTCGGTGACCGGGGTATCGGTGCACCGCTACGCCTGCGCGAACGTCTTCGCCGGTGAGCAGCGGGTGCGACTGAACATTCCCGGCCCGTGCTCGATGCGCGCGCCCGGCGAGGCGCAGGGCGGTTTCGCGCTGGAATGCGCGATCGACGAACTGGCGCACCGGCTCGGCATGGATCCGATCGAGCTGCGGTTGCGCAACTTCGCCGAGAACGACCCGGAAAGCGGGTTGCCGTGGTCCAGCAACGGCCTGCGCGAGTGCTACCGGCGCGGTGCGGAGTTGTTCGGCTGGTCCGCGCGCAGCGCGGCACCCGGCTCGTCGCGCGACGGCGACTGGCTGATCGGGCACGGCGTGGCGGGCGCGTCCTTCCCCTGGTTCGGGCTGCCCTGCCGGGCCGAGGCGACGGTGCGCGCGGACGGTTCCGGCCTGGTGCGCAGTTCGACCACGGACATCGGCACGGGCACGCACACCGTGATGACCCAGCTGGCCGCGCAGCGCCTCGGCATCGCGGACGCGCGTTTCGAACTCGGCGACTCGCGGCTGCCGCAAGCCTCGCTGGCAGGCGGGTCCGGGCTGACCGGTTCATTGGGCGCCGCGGTCGACGCGGCGGTGCGCGGGGTGTGGCAGTCGCTGCTGGATCTGGTGGCCGACGACCCGGCATCGCCGCTGCGCGGGTTGCGGGCCGACCAGCTCACCGCCACCGACGGGCGGCTGCACGCGATCGGCGATCCGGCGCGCGGTGAGCCGTATTCGGCGATCCTGCGCAGGCACGACCGATCCGAGGTGACCGCGCCCGGCGCGTTCGACCCGTCGCAGCAGCAGGACGGGACGATGAGCCGCGCGGGTGCGTTCGGTGCGCAGTTCGTCGAGGTCCGGGTGGACGCCGACCTCGGGCTGATCCGGGTGGCGCGGATCGTCTCGGCCATCGACGGCGCGCGGATCGTGAACGAGAAGACCGCGCGCAGCCAGATCCTCGGTGGGGCGGTCGGCGGGCTGGGCATGGCGCTGTTCGAGGACACCGCCACCGACCCGGGAACGGGGCGGATCACCAACGCGACGCTGGCCGACTACCTGGTGCCGGTCAACGGCGACGTCCCGGACCACGAGGTGGTCTTCGCCGGAGCACCGGACCGGTTCAACCCGCTGGGCATCAAGGGCGTCGGCGAGGTCGGACTCACCGGCATCGCACCGGCGGTGGCGAACGCGGTGTTCAACGCGACCGGCAAGCGCATCCGCTCGCTGCCGATCACCCTGGACAAGCTCATGTGAGCGGGGACCGGCCCGGTCGCTCTCGTCGATGCACTCTCGCCGATGTGGCAGCACCGGGCCGGATTCCGGTCATTCGCTCGGGTTGAACTCGATCTCGTCGGGCTTCGCCTTGCCGAGGTTGTCCTCGAAGGCCCCGTCGGAGATGCCCAGGCTGGCGGAGCCGAAGTCGGCGCCGGTGAGCTTGTCCCGGACCCCGTCGGGGAAGTTGTCCCAGCTCACCAGGTCCGGGTACTGCCAGGTGCCCTGGTGGTTCTCCGGCTGCTCGTCGGCGTTGGCCAGCCGGAACGCGTGCGTGCTCGCACCGTCCTAGTGCTACACGATCTTGGGGTGGTTGCCTTCCCAGGACACCTGATCGCGCGGATAGGTGGAGTAGTCGCCGTGCGCCGAGGTCGAGACGTACTCGGGTTGCCCGTTGTTGACCCACACCACGACGTGCTCGATGTCGTGCCGGTGCCCGAAGGCGTCGACCCCTTCGACCGCCTGGTCCTTCTCGAAGTACAGGTCGTAGAGGTAGGCGCACCAGCCGTTGGTGTTGCACTTGGCGCGCACGTAGGAATTCGTGTTGTCCAAATCGGACTCGTCGTGGCAGTTGCCGTTGAGCGCACCGGACGGTTCGAGCCCTTCGGCGGGCGTGCCATCCGGTCCGATGGCGGGGGTGGGGTAGCAGCCGTCGCCGTCGTAGTCGAACGCAGGCTGGAATTCGCCGTCCGGGTCGGCGACGCTGCTCGGCAACGCCTGCGGTGGATCGGCCAGCGCCACCGACGGCGTGGCGAGCACCAGCACGCCGGCGCCGACCAGCGAACGGAAGGCGAAAGAAATCTTGGGTCGTCGTTTCGGACGCGCGCGGCGCTGCTGCGAGGTCATAACGAGGGGAACCTCCCTGTCGGGCCGGAGTGACCCGCCGCAGCATAATGGCCGGAACCGGAAATTCCAGGGTGCACTTCGGAATTTTCCGGGCGCATTCACGGGGGATTCACCGGTGGTGCCGTTCAGCGCACCTCAACGCATTCTGGGAATTGCGGGAAAGCGGATTTCACCGGGCGGCGGGGCGCCCGTCCGGGTCGATGATCGCGCGACCCACCGGCGAGCCCCACGCGCGCGTCAGCGCGGAGGTCTCCGGCCGCGTGTGCCGCCGCAGCCGTCCCTGCGGGCGCACTCCGCGGCGGCCCTCGTCGTGCCAGCGTTCCAAGTCGGCAGCGCAATACCGCAACGTCTCGATGCCCTGCCCGGGATCGGCCAGGTCGGTGCCGTCATCGTCCCGGCCCAGGTGCTCGAGCCACAGGCGCCGCCGCAGGTCAGCGGCGAAGGAGTGGCCCGGTTCGGACACCACCGCGGCGTTGAGCTCCGAATCGTAAGTCCACGAGCGGCGGTTGAGGTTCGCCGAACCGACCGTGGCCCACACGTCGTCGACCACGCACACCTTGGAATGCACGTAGATCGGCACCCCCGCCGGGTGTTCCAGTTCGTAGAGATCGACCCGGTCACCACCGGCCGCGCGCAGCAGGTCGACCGCCTTGCCCCGGGCGACGTCGCTGGCCGCGACCTGCACTTTGCCTTCCTTGTCCGGGCGGCTGGCGAGCACCGCGATCAGCCGCAGGCGGGGTTCGCTGCGGAGCGCGGCCGCGAACGCCTCGGCGACCATCGGCGACCAGAGGAACTGGTCTTCGACGTAGATGAAATGCCGGGCTTTGCGCAGCGCTTTCAGGTACCCGTGCGCGACGCTGCGTTCGCCGCGAGGTGCGAAGGGATAGGACGGCATCTTGTTCGGGTAGGTCCGCAGCAGTTGCACGGAATGCGACCCGCACCGCGGCGGCGCGGGCTGCTGAGCGGGCAGCTCCGCGGTGCTCGACGCCGTGCGGCCGCGCCGCGGTAGCCGGAACGGGATGCGCCGCAGCGATGCCGAGTCGTTCCACCGTTCCCGGAACCCGTGCTCGACCTCGGCGACGGCGGGGCCGCGCATTTCGAGATGAACGTCGTGCCAGGCGGGTCGTTCGCCGTAGACGCGTGCGATCGACTGCTGCACCTGCGGATCGCCGTCGTGGTCCTGGTCGTCGTAGCGGCTGGGGCAGGGGTCGATGCCGCCGACGAAAGCGACGTCGTCCTGCGGACGGCCGGGCCGGCGCACCACCAGGAATTTCTGGTGGTGCGAGCCCGCCGCGCGCACCCGCTGGTCCAGCACCGCCGAGGCCCCGAGGCTGCGCAGCAGCGCGGCGAAATCCCGGTTCTCCGGGACGAAGTCCTTGCGAACGTCCAGGTAGGGGCACCAGAACAGTCCGTGCACGCGAACCCCGGCGAGCAGTGCCCGCGCGAACATTCCGGCGATGGAGGTTCCGGACGCACCGAAGGTCTCGTCGGGGGTTCCGGTCCAGGCCGCGAAGTAGATCTCGTCGCCGGGGCCGAGACCGGCCAGCACTTCGCGCAGCCGGTGGAAGTACTCGACCCCGTCGATCAACGGTCGCACCAGGTTGCCCCGGGACCAGGCCATGTCGCCGCGGTCGAGTCCGGTGGCCGGGTTGTCGCGCTCGCGGCGGGTCAGCAGCCACTTCTCCGCGTCGTGCACGTGCTCGCCTTCCCGCACCGGGCACTTCGGCCCACCTGTCGATTTCCACCCACAGGTGATCTCCCAGTGCGGCGTGCGCGAAACGCGTGCGGCGCGGAAATTTGCGAACGGACTAGCCCGGTGGGGTTGATCCGTAGCGCTGCCGCTGCGTGGCTTCGGGATCGAGCAGTGGCGAGCGCGCCAGCAGCACGGTGCCGATCGCGATGAGCACAGCTCCGGCCACCACGCCGATCAGGAACACCCCCTGCCTGGATTGCTCGCCGAACACCACCAGCCCCCACACCACGGAGGTCAGCGGGTTCATCAGCGTGAAGCCCGGCTGCGAGGCGGCGAGGTTGCCCGCCTGCAACGAGTTCTGCAGCAGGAAGAACGAGATCGGCGCGAGCACCGCCACCCCGTAGGTCTGCCACGTGGCCTAAAGCGGCGCACCCCGCTCCACGGCCGCACCGACACCGGCGATGAGCGAGGAGTTCAGCCCGAACGTGACGCCGGTGGCCACACCCAGCATCGCGGCGCGGTGCTCGAGCCTGCTGCGATATCCGCCCACGACGAGCGCCGCGATGATCGCGGCCGTGATCGCGATGCCCAGCGCCCAGGTCCCCGCGGAAACCGCGGACGGATTGCCGCCGGTCGGCGACAGCGTGCCCACGAACAACGCCAGCCCGGCCGATTGCAGCAGGATCGCCCACAGCACCGCGCGGGGCAGCGGCGCGCGGAACACCCACGAGGCCAGCAGCAGGGTGAACGGCAGTTCGGTCACCAGCAGCGGCTGCACCAGCGAAATCCGGGACACCGAGATCGACACGGCGTGCAGCAGGAACCCGAAGATCATCGTGCAGATGCCGAGGAACCACACCGGGCGCCGTGCCAGGTCCCACATCATCTGCCAGGAGAACCCGGCGGATTCGGGCTCCTCCTTGGCGGCCCGCCGCTGCAACACGGACGCGGCGGCGTTGAGAAACGCCGCCACGACCATCAGCAGGACACCGAGCACGGTCCCGGGCTACCCACCACGCGAGGCGCTACCACCGCCTGCCGGTGTTCGGAGCCTCCCGGCGAGGGGATGACCAGTGAGCAACACCGCGCCCGCCGCGGCCGGAGCTCGTCGTGCCGCGCGCGAGCCGGCAGCTCAGCTCGCCCGGTCGGCTATGCGTTGTTCCAGTTCGGAGACCGTGTCCTCGAACGCAGCGTCGACCCGTTCGGTGTCACCGGTGGTGAGCAGGTCGGCGAACAGGCCCCGCATGCAGGCGAGCAGGGACGTCGCGGCGGTCTGGGCTTGGGGCTCCGGATACCCGTGGCGGACCAGACCGGCCGCGATCAGGTCGGTCCGCCGCCGCATCGACGCAGCGATGGTCTTGGCCAGCGCCGGATCGCCGTACATGGCCTGGCCCGTGATCGCCAGGAACAACCGGACGTAGCGCCGGCCGCTTTCGGCGGTCGCCCTGCGCCAGATCACCCGCAGCGGGTCCGGGTCGCCGGGCGGCAGGTCGGGGACGGTGAGGATGTCGGCCAGCACGCGCTGCACGATCTCGGCCACGAGCCGGTCCTTGGACTCGAAGTGGTGCACCAGCGTCGCGTGGCTGACCCCGGCCGATTGCGCGACCTTGCGCAGCGACAGGTCGTCGAGGCCGTGGTCGAGCGCGTGCTCCGTGGCGGCGTCGAGCACCTCGCCGTACCGGTGCTGGAAGCGCAGCTTTCGGCCGTCCACGCGTTCGGTCATCCCGTCAGGCTAGTCGCCGGAAACTAGATTGACCGATTGGTAGAGGCACTTTAGGCTCAGCCGGGTCCGGAGGTCCGGCGCCGGCAGCGCCCGGAATCCGGCGTGGCAGGGCGATCGGGCCCGGCGCGTTCCGGCTCGCTCGGCAGGCCAAGCGCAGTTCCGCAACGGACACATCCGCGCACCCGGCATCCCGGGCGCCTTCTGCGAAGGGCGACACATGACAACAGCGCTGTCCACGCATCCGTCCCGATTACGACGCGCACTGATCGTCACCACCGCCGTGCTGGGGCTGCTCACGAGCAGCGTCACGCTGGCCCGGGCCGCCGAGCCGGCCACCATCCACGGACCGGCGCCGACCGAGGAAAGCATCACCGCGCCGACCGGCCCGTTCGAGATCGACCGCGAGACCGTGCCGCGCAGCACCGTCGAGGGCTTCGGCGGCGGGACGATCTACTACCCGACCGACACCTCCGAGGGGACGTTCTCCGCGGTGGCCATCGCCCCGGGATACACCGCCGGTCAGGAGACCCTCGCCTGGCTCGGACCGCGACTGGCCTCGCAGGGGTTCGTGGTGTTCACCATCGACACGATCACGACGAGCGACCGGCCGGATGCCCGCGCCGAGCAGCTGGCGGCCTCGCTGGACTACCTCACCGGCAGCAGCGAGGTGCAGGATCGGATCGACCCGGCCCGGCTCGGCGTGATGGGCCATTCGATGGGCGGCGGCGGCGCGCTGCAGGCCGCGCTGGACGACCCCGGCCTCAAGGCGGCGATCCCGATGACGCCGTGGAACACGGTCAAGGACTTCTCCGGGGTGCGGACCCCGACGATGATCATCGGTGCGCAGAACGACACCGTCGCACCGGTCGCCCAGCACTCCGAGCCCTTCTACGAGAGCCTGCCGGACGACCCCGGCAAGGCCTACCTGGAACTGGCCGGGGCGAGCCACTTCGCACCCAACAGGGACGACACCACGATCGCCAAGTCCAGCATCGCCTGGCTCAAGCGGTTCCTGGACGACGACACCCGCTACGACCGGTTCCTGTGCCCGCCGCCGCAGGATCCCGAGATCTCCGATTACCGGGCGACCTGTCCGTACTGACCCGGTCGGCCGCCGCGCGTTCCGGGTGCACCGATCGAACGGCTCCGGCGAGTGCGCAACAACCGGCCGCCGTTCGCCCGCACCGGCGTGCGGCGGCCGGTCGGCGCTCGGTCACCGGCCTGCACGGCCCCCGGCCGAC
>NZ_JAFRFW010000337.1:0-1598 GCF_017434145.1 Saccharopolyspora sp.
ATGTGGACGCCGTCGAGGGGCACGGGACCGGTACCACGCTCGGCGATCCGATCGAGGCGCAGGCGTTGCTGGCGACCTACGGGCAGGATCGCACGGACCCGCTGCTGCTGGGATCGGTGAAGTCCAACATCGGGCACACCCTAGCGGCGGCCGGGATCGCGGGCGTCATCAAGATGGTGCTGGCGATGCGGCACGGCGTGCTGCCGAAGAGCCTGCACGCGGAAGCTCCTTCTTCCAATGTGGACTGGAACTCGGGTGCGCTGGATCTGCTCACCGAAGCCACGGCCTGGCCCGCGGTGGAGCGCGCGCGGCGCGCGGGAGTGTCGTCGTTCGGCATCAGCGGCACCAACGCGCACGTGATCCTGGAGCAGGCCCCGGAGGTCGCCGACGAACCACGCGAGCAGTCGGTGACGCCGGGTGTGGTCGCGCTGCCGATTTCCGCGCGCAGCCCGGAAGCGCTGGCGGAGCACGTGCGCCGCGTGCAGGACTTCGCCGAGCAGCACCCCGGAATTCCCGCGATCGACCTCGCCCGCACGCTCGCCGCGGCACGCTCGGAGTTCGAGCACCGGACCGTGCTGCTCGCCGACGATTTCGGCGAACTCGCGACTGGACAAGCGGCCGATGAGTGCCTGACCGGATTTGTCTTCTCCGGTCAGGGATCGCAGCGGCTCGGCATGGGCCGCGAACTCGCCGCCCGCTTCCCGGTCTTCGCCGAGGCGTTGGACTCGGTGTGCGCGGAACTCGACCCGCAACTGCCTCGTCCGCTGCGGGAAGTGATGTGGGGTTGCGATCCCGACCTGCTGGAGCGCACCGAGTTCACCCAGCCCGCATTGTTCGCGGTCGAGGTGGCGCTGTTCCGGCTCGTGGAATCTTGGGGCGTGCGGCCGGATTACCTGGCCGGGCACTCCATCGGCGAGATCGCCGCCGCGCACGTCTCGGGCGTGCTGTCGCTGCCCGACGCGGCGAAGCTGGTCGTGGCGCGCGGCCGCTTGATGCAGGAGTTGCCCGCGGGCGGTGCGATGCTCGCCGTGCAGTCCACCGAGGACGAGGCAGCAGAGTTGATCGCGGGCCGCTCGGACATCGGGATCGCCGCGATCAACGGGCCGCGGTCGATAGTGCTGTCCGGCGCCGCCGATTCGCTCGATGAGATCGTGGCAGGCACCGAGCGCAAAACGCGCCGCCTCGCCGTCAGCCACGCCTTCCACTCGCCGCTGATGCATCCGATGCTGGCGGATTTCCGTTCCGTCCTGGTCGGTTTGTCCTTCAACGAACCGCAAATCCCGATCGTGTCCACCGTGTCCGGACGGGAAGCCGACCTCGCCGAACCGGAACACTGGCTGCGCCACGCCTCCGAGCCCGTCCGCTTCGCCGACGCGATCGGCACGCTGCACCGGCACGGTGTGCGCGCGCTGCTGGAACTCGGACCGGACGGGGTGTGCACCGCGATGGCCGCGGACAACACCGACATCCCGGTCGCTGCGCTGCTGCGCAAGGGCCGCGACGAGGAACGCGCAGCGATCGAGGCGCTGGCCCGGCTGCACGTGGCTGGGGTGGCGATCCGCTGGGAAGCGACGCTGGAAGGCCGCGGCGCGCGGATC
>NZ_JAFRFW010000338.1:0-2427 GCF_017434145.1 Saccharopolyspora sp.
GCCAGGTCCCGCAGCGAGCGTTCGGCCAGCGCCAGCCGCGCGCCCGCGCTGCGCGCCGCACCGTAGGGAAGTTCCTCCCGAGCCTGCACCTGGTGCGCGGCGTCGGCGATCACCATGCGCAGCCGGTGGCGTCCGAGTTCCACTCCGGCGTACTGCCCGGCGGACGGGTTCAGCGTCAGCAGCGCGGTCGGGCGGCCGCGCCGGTTCTGCGGTCGCCCTTCCTCCTGCACGACGGTACCGCGCCGCAGGAGTCCACTGAGGATGATCGACAGCGTGGTGCGGGAAAGTCCGCTGTGCTCGGCGATCTCCGCCCGGCTCAGTCGCCCGTGCCTGCGCAGGCAGTCCAGCACCCGCTCCGCGTTGCTCTGGCGCAACCGGTGCAGCGCGGTGGGCGGGGTGGCGGCATCGCTCATGGCAGCGCAGCTTACTCCGGCGGCGCGAATTACGACAACGGCTCGTCATTAATGCGCACTGGTTCTGACGGAGCATTGACGGAATTCGGGGCCGCTGCGAAGCTGCCTCGCAACCCACCCGCCTGCCCGGAGCGGAGATGACGGAATGTCGGCCTCCCCAAGCACTTCCGCGAGTTCGTCCGGCGCCGCGGCGCGCTCGGTGTTCTTCTTCGGCGCCTTCGGCGGCATCCTCGCCGGGTACGACCAGGGCATCGCAGCGGGCGCGCTGCTGTTCATCAAGCGGGAGATGAATCTGTCGCCCTGGCTGCAAGGGCTGGTGGTCAGCTCGCTGATGCTGGGCGCCATCGCGGGCAGCATCGTCGCGGGCAGCTTGGCCGAGCGCTGGGGGCGGCGCGGCGTGCTGCAGGTGGCGGCGGTTGTCTTCGGCGTCGCTGCGCTCGGCATGGCATTCGCGCCGAACGTCGGTGTCCTGGTCGGCGCGCGCGTGCTGGGCGGACTGGCGGTGGGAATCGCCTCGGTGGTGGTACCGACGTACCTCTCGGAACTGGCGCCGACGCGCAACCGCGGCGGCATCGCCACGCTGAACCAGCTGATGATCGCGATCGGCATCTTCGCGGCGTACCTGGCGAGCTTCCTGCTCTCGCCGTGGGCGGCCTGGCGCTGGATGGTCGGCATCGCCCTGCTGCCCTCGGCGCTGCTGCTCTACGGCGTCTGGCGCTCACCGGAAACGCCGCGCTGGCTGGTCTCGCGCGGCCGCATCGACGAGGCACGCAGGGTGCTGGCCCGCCAGCTCGGCCCGGCCGAGGCCGACGAGGTCGTCGCCGACGTGCAGCGCGCGGTCGAATCCGGCAAGAGCGAACAACGCGCGGGACGGTGGCGCGAGCTGTTCGCACCCGCGATGCGCAAGCCGCTGCTGATCGCGGTCGGGCTCGCGCTGTTGCAGCAGCTCATCGGGATCAACACGATCGTCTACTACGCGCCGACGATCCTGCACGCGGCCGGTTTCGGCGACAGCGCCTCGCTGCTCAACAGCGTCGGACTCGGCGCACTGTCCATTGTGACCACACTGGTGACGGTGCGGGTGGTGGACCGGTTCGGGCGCCGCCGCCTGCTGCTGGCCGGCGGCGCGGTGATGCTGCTGAGCATGGCGGTGCTGGCGGTGCTGTTCGGCTTCGCGCTGCTGGAAAGCCTCGCCGGATCGGTCGGTGCGCTGCTGTGCCTGGCGGTGTTCAAGGTCGCGTACTCGCTGAGCTGGGGTCCGCTGATGTGGGTGCTGCTGCCCGAGCAGTTCCCGCTGCGGGTGCGCTCGGTCGGCGTCGGCGCGGGTTCGTTCGTGAACTGGTCCGCGAACCTCGCGGTCTCGCAGCTGTTCCCGGTGCTGCTGGTGTTCGGCGCGGGCGCGGTGTTCGGGATCTTCGCCGGGTTCGCGGCGGTGGCAATCGTGTTCACGGTCTTGTGCGTGCGGGAGACGACGAACCGCAGCCTCGAGGAGCTCGAACTGTCCGGAACCGGCCGGTGAGGCGGTTTCGCGGAGCGGCTGGTCGCCGCTCGCGAACCACCCCAGGGCGGTTCACGCAGCTCGCGATGCCAGACCGCGCAGCCGCCGCGCCGAACGCGAACCGGGATCGGCCGTGATCAGCACGACTTCCTGATCGTCTTCGGGAACGAGCAGCACGTCGCAGTTCAACCGCAGCTCACCCGCCACCGGATGGTCGACGATCTTGGTCCGGTGCCCGGGGGCGTGCACCGGACGGGTCTCCCAGATGCACCGGAACTCCTCGCGTCCCGCGTCGAGTTCGGCCAGCAGGGCGGCGAGGGACGGGTCGTGCGGGTAGCGGTCCGCCGCCCGGCGCAGCCGGGCGACCACGATGTCGCCGAACTCCGCTGAGCCGGAACTCTCGTGCAGCCGTCCGCCGCCGAGGAAGCGGCGCCGGGCCAGGTTCGCCGCATCGCCGGGATCTCCGCCGAGCAGTTCCCGCGCCAGCGGGTTCCAGCTGACGACCCCGTAACCGGC
>NZ_JAFRFW010000339.1:0-15114 GCF_017434145.1 Saccharopolyspora sp.
ACCCGCCGTGGGAAACCGCGCGCGCTGCGGACCGGTGGGACGAGCAGCCGCCCGCACCGGACGTCACCGCGATCATGCCGGTGATCGCGGTGCCGGAGGACGACGCGGAGCCGCACGGCGATGCCGTGCAGGTGGGTGCGGTGGAACCGGCAGGCGGTACCGAGCGCCCGGCTGCACCGCAGGCCGAGGACTCCGCCTCGCCGTACTCGGACTCGGCGGCTGATCGGCTCGGTGCGCTGGACGAGTTCGCCGAGCCCTCGGACGGCGGCCGCCGTTCGCACGGGCGTTCGCTGGCCGAGATCCGCGAGAGCCTCGCCATGACGCAGGACCGCGAGAACGAGTCCCGCGGCGGGGCCCGGCACGCTCCCGCAGCTGACGACTACTTGCGTACCGATGCCGAACAGCTCGACGATCCACCGCGCTCCGGTGGTTCGTGGGCGGATCGCTACCTGAGCGCGTACGCGGGCGAGGACCACCGCGCGACCGGTCGCCGAGCGGCCAGGCACGCCGACCCGGACGAAGCGGCTGCGCCCGCGGCCTCCGACCCGGGTGCCTCGCTGTGGGATTCGGCGCCGTGGGAGCGCGGAACCGGCGATGCGGGCGACGGGTCGCAGGCCCCTGCCGACAACCTGCTGCCCGGCCCGGGAGTCCGCGGTCTGGGTGAATCCACCGGCGCGAACGCTGCGGAACCGGCGAGCAGGCACGCCGACCCCTCCTCCGAGCACGCGCGGTCCGCGGCGGAACTGCTCGCCAGGCACCGCGGTGCGGAACAACAGGCGCAGGACTCACCGCAAGGAGAAGTCGGCCTCGCGGACCTGCTCGCCGAGGCCCTGCTGGCCTACGAGAACGGCAGGCGCGGCGACGAGCACGACGACGGGCAACGCGCGAGCAGGCACTCGGACGCGGACGCGCGACCACCCCAAGAGTCCACTTCGGACTCCGCCGCGCCCGGTGCGCGGCACCGCAGACCCGCGGATTCCCCTTCGCCGCACGATTCTTGGACGTCGCGCGGCTACTGAGACGTTGTGCCGAACGAGCCGGGAGCAACGGTGCTCCCTCCCCGCCGGTGAGCGGTCCAGCGGGCTTAGGGTGGAAACGTCCTGGCACAACGCGGTGCCGTCAAGCGTGGAGCAGCCTGAAGATGACCTCGAAATCCCGTTCCTCGACCACAGGTCCCGCCCCGGGCTACCCGGGCGCGCCGGAGAACCCGGAAGCCGCCAAGGCGTGGTTGCTCGACCGCGCCGCGGAAACCGCGGCCGATCTCGGTGAGCTGCTCAGAACCTACTACCGGCACGTGCCCGCCGAGGAGCTCGTCGGCGTCGAGCCGGACGAGCTGATCGCCGCGCTGCGCTCGCACTACGCCTTGGCCGCGGAGCGTCCCGCGGGCCGCCCGCTGGTGAAGGTGACCAACCCCAGCACCGACGAGGACGGCTGGGCGAACCCGGCCACCGTGCTGCAGCTGGTCACCGACGACATGCCGTACCTGGTGGACAGCGTGATCGCCGAGCTGACCCGCAACGGCGCGCAAACGCAGCGGATCATCCATCCGATCATCGTGGTGCACCGCGACGCCGCCGGCGCGCTGCTGGACGTGCGCCCGCAAGCCGATCCGGGAGCGCCGCCGCAGGACGCGCTGGCCGAGTCGTGGATGTTCGTCGAAGTGGACCGGATCACCGATCCGAGCCGGTTGGGCGAGCTGGAGCAGGGCCTGCTCACGGTGCTCAGCGATGTCCGGGAGGTCGTCGAGGACACCGAGCGGATGCTGCAGAAGGCCCGTTCGCTGGCCGACGCGCTGAACGAGCAACCGCCGCCGTTGCCCGCCGAGCAGGTGCACGACGGCGCGGAGCTGCTGCGCTGGCTCTCGGAGGGGCACTTCACCTTCCTCGGGTACCGGCACAACGAACTCGTCGAGCAGGACGGCGCGCAGCACCTGCAGCCGGTGCTCGCCTCCGGCCTCGGGGTGCTGCGCAGCGACGACGTCGCCGCCCGCGACCGGACCAGCTGCCCGGACGTGCTGGCGGGCGCCCGCGCGGGCGAGCTG
Source organism: Saccharopolyspora sp. (assembly GCF_017434145.1). Lineage (NCBI taxonomy): Bacteria > Bacillati > Actinomycetota > Actinomycetes > Pseudonocardiales > Pseudonocardiaceae > Saccharopolyspora > Saccharopolyspora sp. The sequence continues at coordinate 2,042 of NZ_JAFRFW010000339.1, forward strand.
CTGGTGCTCACCCAGGCCAGCGCACCGTCCACAGTGCACCGTTCGGTGCACCCGTTCTACGTCGGTGTGAAGACTTTCGGCGCCGACGGCGAAGTCACCGGGGAGCACCGCTTCCTCGGCCTGTTCACCACCACGGCGCTGCACGAGAACGTGCTCGACATCCCGTTCATCGAGCGGCGGGTGCGCAAAGCCATCCACAGCGCGGGATTCCCGATGGAGTCCTACTCCGGCCAGCGGATGCTGGAGGAGATCCAGAACTACCCGCGCACCGAGCTGTTCTCCACGGACCTGGAAACGCTGCGCGACACGGTGATCGGCGTGCTGGCGCTGGCCGAGCGCCGCAAGCTCAAGCCCTTCGTGCGCCGCGATCCCTACGGCCGGTTCTTCTCCTGCCTGGTCTACCTGCCGCGGGACCGCTACACGACGCGCTCCAGGCTGGCGATGCAGGAGGTGCTGCTCGACGAACTCGGCGGCGAAAGCCTCGAATACAGCACGCGGGTCGGTGAGTCGACGCTGGCGCGGGTGCACTTCGTGGTGCACACCAGGTCCGGCCCGCAGGCCGAGCCGGACCTGGCACGGATCCAGGAGCGGCTCTCCGACGCGATCCACACCTGGGAAGACCAGATGGTGGAGGAGCTCGACGTGACCCCGGAGGTCGCGGGACGACCGCGCCGGGTGCGCCGTTCGGAGGCCGCCAGCGAGGCCGCGCAGCGCTACGCCGCGTCGTTCCCGGAGGCGTACAAGGAGGACTTCGGCGCGGGCGAGGGCCTGCTGGACCTGCGCCGCCTGGAGTCGCTGTCCGACGAGCGCGACCTGCGCATGTCCTTCTACACGCCGCGCGATGCCACCCCGGGCGAGCGCCGGTTCAAGATCTACGTCGCCGGTGAGCGGGTGACGTTGTCGCGGGTGCTGCCGGTGCTGCAGAGCATGGGCGTCGAGGTGGTCGACGAGCGCCCGTACGAGGTCGTGCCGGAAACCGGCCACCGCTACTGGATCTACGACTTCGGCCTGCGGGTCGAGCCGGGCCTGCTGGAAAGCGGCGGCGCGGAACGCCTCGACACGCTGCGGGAACGCTTCGAGGACGCGTTCCGGGCGGCGTGGCTGGGCGACGCCGAGGTGGACCGGTTCAACTCGCTGGTGCTGCGCGCCGGGCTGAGCTGGCGGCAGGCTGCGGTGCTGCGCGCCTACGGCAAGTACCTGCGCCAGACCGGTGTGGCCTACGGCCAGGAGTTCATCGCCGACGTCATCCTCACCCACCGCGAGATCACGGTGGCGCTGACCGAGCTGTTCGAGGTGCGCTTCGATCCGAAGCTGGCCGCCGACGAGCGGGCGAGCCGCCAGGAGGAGCTGGCGGGCGCGGTGACCTCCCTGATCGACGACGTCACCAGCCTCAACGCCGACAAGATCCTGCGCAGCTACCTCAGCCTGGTCCGCGCGACGCTGCGCACCAACTACTTCGCGGGCGAAGGCACCCGGCCTTACCTGGCGATGAAGCTGGAGCCGAAGGAGATCCCTGGCCTGCCGGAGCCGCGCCCGCAGTACGAGATCTTCGTGTACTCGCCGCGGGTGGAGGGCGTGCACCTGCGGTTCGGCTCCGTCGCGCGCGGCGGGCTGCGCTGGTCGGACCGCCAGGAGGACTTCCGCACCGAGGTGCTGGGCCTGGTCAAGGCGCAGGCGGTGAAGAACGCCGTGATCGTGCCGGTCGGCGCGAAGGGCGGGTTCGTGGTCAAGCGGCCACCGCTGCCCACCGGCGATCCGGGCGCGGACCGGGAGGCGGGCCGCAACGAAGGCATCGCCTGCTACCGCATGTTCATCTCCGGCCTGCTGGACCTGACCGACAACCTCGTCGGCGGCGAGGTCGACCCGCCGCAGGACGTGGTGCGCCACGACGGCGATGACACCTACCTGGTGGTGGCCGCGGACAAGGGGACGGCGACGTTCTCCGACATCGCCAACGAGGTCGCCGGTTCCTACGGCTTCTGGCTGGGCGACGCGTTCGCCTCCGGCGGCTCGGTCGGCTACGACCACAAGGCGATGGGCATCACCGCGAAGGGCGCGTGGGAGAGCGTCAAGCGGCATTTCCGCGAACTCGACGTGGACACCCAGCGGGACGAGTTCAGCGTCGTGGGCATCGGCGACATGGCCGGTGACGTGTTCGGCAACGGGATGCTGCTGTCCGAGCACCTCAAGCTCGTCGCGGCGTTCAACCACATGCACGTGTTCATCGACCCGGATCCGGACCCGGCGAGTTCGTTCGCCGAGCGGCGGCGGTTGTTCGAGCTGCCGCGCTCCAGCTGGGACGACTACGACCGCGGCAAGATCAGCGAAGGCGGCGGGGTCTGGTCGCGCTCGCTGAAGTCGATCCCGCTGAACGACCGGGTGCGCACCGCGCTCGGCATCGACGACGCGGTGCGCGAGCTGCCGCCCGCCGAGCTGATCAAGCGGATCCTGCAGGCACCGGCCGATCTGCTGTGGAACGGCGGCATCGGCACCTACGTCAAGTCCGGCGCCGAGACCCACGCCGACGTCGGCGACAAGGCCAACGACGCGGTCCGGGTGGACGGCGACCAGCTGCGCGTCCGGGTCGTGGGGGAGGGCGGCAACCTCGGGCTCACCCAGCTCGGCCGCATCGAGTTCGCCCGCGCGGGCGGCATGGTCAACACCGATGCGCTGGACAACTCCGCCGGGGTGGACTGCTCCGACCACGAGGTCAACATCAAGGTGCTGCTGGACCACCTGGTCGCGGAAGGGCGCCTGGACGGTGCGCAGCGCAACGAGCTGCTGGCCGAGATGACCGACGAGGTCTCCGATCTGGTGCTGGCCGACAACTACCGGCAGAACGCGGTGCTGGGCGTTTCCCGCCAGCACGCCGCGCAGATGATGTCGGTGCACGCGCGGCAGATCAGCGCGCTGGAGGAGAGCGGCAAGCTGGACCGCGAGCTGGAGGCGCTGCCGACCAAGAAGGAGTGCCGGGAGCGGGAACGCGGCGGTGCCGGGCTCAGCTCGCCCGAGCTGGCCACGTTGCTCGCGCACGTCAAGCTCTCGCTTAAGGACCAGGTGCTGGCCAGCGACCTGCCGGACGCGGACGCGTTCAGCAGCAGGCTGCCGGACTACTTCCCGCAGCCGCTGCGCGAGCGCTACGGCGACGCGGTGCCCGCGCACCCGCTGCGCCGCGAGATCACCTCGACGCTGCTGGTCAACGAGGTCGTCGACGGCGGTGGCGTGTCGTACGCGTTCCGGCTCAACGAGGAGATCGCGGCCAGCTCCACCGACGCGGTGCGCGCGTTCGCCGTGGCCACCGACGTCTACGACCTGCCGCAGCTGTGGCGGCGGATCGAAGCGCTGGACAACGTGGTGCCCACCCGGGTCGCCGACGACATGGTGCTGGAGGTCCGCAGGCTGCTGGACCGCACGTCGCGCTGGCTGCTGCAGAACCGTCCGCAACCGCTGGCGATCGGCGCCGAGATCAGCCGGTTCCGGCCGGTGGTCGCCGACCTGTCCGGCAGCGTGCGCGGCCTGCTGTGCGGGCGTGCGGCGACCGGCGCGGACGAGAAGACGCGGCGGCTCATCGACGAGGGCGTTCCGGCCGACCTGGCCGAACGCATCGGCGTGCTGCTGGACACCTACGCGCTGCTGGACATCACCGAGGTGGCCGAGCTGGCCGAGCGGGACGCCGGGATCAGCGCGGAACGCAGTCCGCGGGAAAGCGCCGAGCTGTACTACCAGCTCTCCGAGCACCTGGACATCGAGCGGCTGCTGCTGGCGGTCAACGAGCTCGAACGCGGCAACCGCTGGCACTCGCTGGCCCGGCTGGCGCTGCGCGACGACCTCTACGCCTCGCTGCGGGCGCTGACGATCGACGTGCTGCGCACCAGCGACCCCGAGGAACCGGCCGCGGACAAGATCGCGCAGTGGGAGGCCACCAACGCCTCGCGCATCGGGCGGGCGCGGACCTCGCTGGAGGAGATCAAGCGTTCCGGCGGCTTGGACCTGGCAACGCTGTCGGTAGCGACTCGACAGCTGCGCAGCATGGTCCGCTGAGCAGCCCGGCCCGGACGCCCTTGGTGGGGTGTTGCCGGGCCGGGTGTCGGCGACGGGCGCACGGGGTGGGGCTGACCGGCGAGGGCGCCGCACACGGCCGACTACGATCTGGGGCAGCCCCCATTCGCCGACAACGGAAGGACGCCGAGTAGTGGGCGCATTCGTCTCCGAAGTCCCCCTGCGCTGGTCCGACATGGATGCGTTCGGGCACCTCAACCACGCCAGGACGGTGACCTTGCTGGAAGAGGCCCGCGCCGAGCTGCTGTTCGGCGAGGCGGGCAGGCAGGGCATGCTCGGCATGGCCGAGGGCATGGTCGTGGCGCGGGTGGTCGTGGATTACCACACCCCGGTGTCCTACTCGGCGGGCACGTTGCAGGTGCGCATCTCGGTGCGGGAGCTGAAGGCCGCGTCGTTCGTGCTGGACTACTCCGCGTTCGCGCGCGGCTCGGAGGCGGTGGCCACCGCGGAGACGGTGCTGGTGCCGTACGACCTCAAGGCGGGCCGCCCGCGCAGGCTCACCGCCGACGAGACGGCGTTCCTCACCGAGTGGCAGCTCACCCCGGCCGCGGAGGAAGCGGGACTGCACCGTGCCTGAACTGCGGATGCCGGACCAGGTGGAGCGCGACGACCTCGGCGCCTTCGTGGCCCGGTCCGTGCGGCTGGACTCGCAGGCGGTGATCCGGCTGCGCAACCGCGGCGGGACCGGCCGCATCGACGTGTGGTCGGCGACCCCGTTCGACGCGTTGTGCACGCGCTCGGTCGAGGGCGAGGCCGATCCGGCCGATCTGAGCGTTTCCGGCAACGAGCTGCTGGCCGCGTTGACGGTCGCCGGTGGCCCGAAGATGGATCCCGGCCCGCCGCGGGACCTGCTGTGGCGGTCCGAGCTGCCGCCGGCCGAGGGCTGGCGCAAGGTCGACGACCTGCCCGCGAAACTGGTCGGCGAGGTCGCCGACCAGGGCGTCGGGGTGGCGAAGGAGAACGTGGGCCCGAAGGGCACGCCGCCCGCTTCGCTGATGGACCAGGAGGTGTTCACCGTCAGCGGCGGCGGCTTGGACGTGAAGGTGCCGTTGCGCTGCCTGTTCGTGGTCTCCGGGATGGGTTTCCTACCGTCCGCGCCGCCGGAGTCGGAGATCGTGCGGGTCAGCGCCACCGATTCCTGGCTGCGCCTGGACTGCCGCTTCGGCGCCGTGGTCCGCCGCAGGCACGCCTTGCTGCCGCTGCTGATGTGAGAAGCTGTTTTTGATCTTGCTCTCGGCAGGTGTCCGGGTAGCGGAACCGCAGCGGCCGCGCCCCTGTCAGAACGGGCCGCGTCAGGCCGAGCGGGTGGTGCGGGCCATGAACGCGTCGACCGCCGAGCTCACCGCGCCCTCCAGCGGGCCGCGCCGGAAGAACTGCTTCCACAGCACCGCGAACCCGATGGAGAACAGCAGGAACAGTTCCGGCATGTACATGTTCAGGAACGCCACGAAGCCCACCGGCCGGTGCCCGTCCGGGGGGAACGCGGGGAAGTCCGGGATGCCGGACACGTCCTGGCCCATGCTCGCGAGATTCGCCAGCGTCTCCGGCACCCCGCTCAGCGGCCAGCCGCCGACGACGACCTGCCAGGCCATCACCAGCGCGTGCAGCGCGTACAGCGTCAACGCCATGGAGCCCGCCTTGACCAGCGGGGACACCGCGCGGCCCGCGCGGTCGGCGAGTTCCAGGCAGCCCGCCAGCACGGCGACCGCGACGCCCAGCGAACCCAGCAGCTCGAACGACGAGCCGCTGTGCGCGCGGGCGGCCAGCAGGAATTCGGGATGCCCGACCGGGACGGTGCCCTCCATCAGCACGTCCGGCAGGCGTCCGGCCAGCAGCGCCGAAACGGTGTAGGTCAGCGCCGCCAGGCCCGCACCGCCCAGCGCCAGCCGCAGCCGCACCGCGCCGGAGCGCAGGTCCAGCCTGCCGACCGCCAGCCCGGCCAGCACCAGCGCCAGGTAGGACGTCGCCGGGTAGAAGTCCAGCAGCAGCAGGTCCAGCACCCCGAGATCACCGATCAGGTGGCCGGGATCGATCGAGTTCACCGCTTCGACCATCATCGCCACCGGGCTGCCCTCGGTGACCGCGGCCCGCAGCAGGTACGAAACCTGCGGTCCGAGCGCGACCATCAGCACCGCCGAGATCGCCAGCCCGCGCGCCCGCATGCCGACGAACGGCAGCGCGAGCAGGAAGTACGCCCCGTAGAAGGGGATGATCACGGTGAGCAGGAACCCGGTCGCGTCGGTGCAGGTGGCCAGCAGCAGCCCGATCAGCACCAGCAGCACCGCGCGCACCGCGATGCGCTTCCGCGCGTCCCGCAACTTCTGCCCGGTCAACGGGGTGCGGCGACCCGTCAGCATCGCCAGCGACACCCCGGCGAGGACCGTGAACAACGCCGTCGCGCGGCCGCTGCACGCGCCGGCCAGCGCGAGCTCCACGGCGCCACCGCTGAACGGCGCACCGAAGTGGATCACGAACATGCCGAAGACGGCGACGAACCGGGCGAGATCCACGCCCAGCAGCCGCGGGGCGCGGCCGGTTCGGGGGCGCTGAACGCTCGGCTTGGCATCGTTGTGCGGTGCCGGGCTCGCTGCGGTCATGACGTCCTGCTGGAGACGGGAGGCGGAACTCGGGCGTACGACAACTTACCGGGCGGGTACTTCCGCCCCGGCCCATGGTCAGCAACGTGGAGGCCGCGATCACATCCGGCCTGGCCGGCGGCGTGTCGCGATCAAACGAGCCAGACCGCGGTGTTGCCCGGCAACCGGTCGCCGTCCAGTTCTCCGCTGGAGAGCAACACCTCTCCCGGAGGCAACGCCACCGGGTCCGGTGAGGCGTTCAACGCGCAGGTCAGGTTGCCCGGCTGCCTGCGGAACGCGAAGCAGCCCGACGGCGCGCCGAACCAGTCCACGCGATCTCCCCGCAGCGCCGAGTGCTCCTTGCGCAGTTCCAAAGCCCGCCGGTACAGCGACAGCGCCGATGCCGGGTTCTCCAGCTGGGCCTCGACGGTGTACTCCACCCACTTCTCGTCCATCGGCCACCAGCCGGCCGGCGCGGCGGAGAAACCGAACGGCGGCTCGGAGCCTTCCCACGGCATCGGGCTGCGCACCGGCGCGCCCGAAAGCCGGCCGGAGGCGCCGGGTGGCAGCACGAGTTCCTCACCGTTGTCCAACCCGACGACCCCCGGCAGCGCCAACGTGACCAACGCCAACGCGCGCGCTTGAGCTTGCGCGGTGGCACCGCCGCCGAACCGGGCCACCGGGTGCGTCCGGTCGTCGCTGGTGGCCACCCACACCGGCCGGACCCCGAGGCCCGCCGCCGACGCGAGCATCCGCGTGATCATCTCCTGCAGCGCGCCCGCGTTGAACGCGGTGCGCCCGAGGCGCAGGTCGATGCCGATGTCCCAGTCCGGCGGTTCGTCGTAGCGGTCGAACCAGGTTTCGTCGATCAGCACCCCAACCCCGCGGTCGGGGTAGTCCGACAACACCGGCCGCAGTGCCCGCAGCGCCTCCCGCACCGCTTCGCCTGCGGGTTCGGCGTTACCGGGGACCGCGCTGATGCGCAGGCCGTCGATGCCCCGGTCCAGCCAGAACCGCACCGCTTCCGCGAACTCCGGACGTCCGCTCAGCGCACCGGCCAGTGAGCGCTGCACCGCCACGTCCACGGCCACTCGCAGCCCGGCGTCGTGCGCCTCCTCGACGAGCAGCTCGAACGACCGCACGTCGCCCAGCACCGGGTCCACGCTGCGCCCGCGCTCATCGGTGAGCGGCGCCGCCAGCAGCGCGGTCAGCCACAGCGCGTCCACGCCCAGCAGCTCCAGGTACCCGAGCCGCCCGCGCGCACCGTCGAGATCACCGACGCCGTCCTCGCTGGAATCGGCGAACGAACGCAGATCGACCCGGTAGAAGACCGCATCGTGCCACCACGGGGTCAAGACCCCCTGCAGCGGTGCGAACGCATTCATCTCCGGGACAAGCTCTCATTCAGAACCAGGAGTTCATCATGCTGTGCGCTGCCATTTCCAGGTATTGCCACAGCCGCTCGCGGTGCTCCTGCGCCAGGCCGGCTTCGTCCACCGCGATGCGCATGCAGCGCAACCAGGCGTCGCGCTCGGTCGGTCCGACCTTGAACGGGGCGTGCCGCATCCGCAGCCTCGGGTGCCCGCGCTGCTCGGAGTAGGTGGTCGGGCCACCCCAGTACTGGATCAGGAACAGCCGCAGCCGCTCCTCGGCCGGACCGAGGTCCTCCTCCGGGTAGATCGGGCGGAGCAGTTCGTCCTTGGCCACTTCCTCGTAGAACCGCCGCACGATGAAGCGGAAGGTGGGTTCGCCGCCGACTTGCTCGTAGAAGGTCTCCGGTGCGCTCACGACTCCCATCCTCCCCTCCACCTGGTCGATGTCATACCTGGGCCGTTGAGTCGTACTGCGGTCGGCCGTTCGGGTAGGGCGGGTGGATGTCCTCGTCGTCGTAAGCGCGCTTGATCTCGGCGCGCAGCCTGCGCTGCACCGACCACTGGGTGCTCGGCCGGACCTTGACCGTCAGCCGCAGCGTGATCGTGTCCGAGGTGATCTGGTCCACGCCGAGCATCTCCGGCGGCTCGAGCACGTTCGTGGACAGCGGTTCGCGCGCGGCCGCCTCGGTCGCGACGTTCGTGGCGACCTCGATCGCCTTCTCCACGTCGCTGGAGTGCGAGACCGGGAAGTCCACCACAGCCACCGCGAAGCCCTGGCTGGAGTTGCCGACGCGCAGGATCTCGCCGTTGCGCACGTACCAGACCGTGCCGTTGAGGTCGCGCAGCGTGGTGACCCGCAGGCCCACGGCCTCGACCGTGCCGAGGGCCTCGCCGAGGTCGACGACGTCACCGACGCCGTACTGGTCCTCGACCATCATGAACATCCCGGACAGGAAGTCCCGCACCAGGTTCTGCGCGCCGAACGCGACCGCGACACCGACCACCCCGGCCGAGGCCAGGATCGGTCCGAGCTCGATGCCCAGCGACTTCAGGATGTAGACCAGCGCGAGGCCGAAGATCAGGAACGAGGTCAGCGACTTCAGCACCGAGCCGATCGTGCGGGCGCGCTGCGCCCGCCGCTCGGAAAGCAGCGCCGCACCGGCGGATTCGCTGCGGCGTTCCTTGAGCGGCTGCAGCAGCTTCGGTGTCTTGCCGCCGTTGCCGCGGGTCAACCGGGAGATCGTCCGGTGCACGAAGTAGCGCAGCACGAGCGCGACGAGCACGATCAGCAGGATGCTCAGCGGCTTGGCGATCAGCAGGTCCGAGTACATCGCCAGCCACTGGTTGTTCGTCAGGTCGAACACCGTCTGACACCAGCTGCCGTCGTCCTGGACGCAGCTGGGTTGGGTCAACAGCGGGGGTGTCATGGGTCGGGGGTCTCCATGCTCGGGGGCTTCGATCGACCTTATGGCTCGCCGAAGACCGGGCGGAACACCTGCGCGAGTGCCGGCGGAAGCGTTTCGGGGTTTGCGGACGCCCCGCCGTCCACAAACCCGTCGCTGTTCGCCGCCGCGCGGTGTCGCCCGTGCCTTCTGCGACGTTGTTCCGGGAAGCGACCGCTCAGGCGAGGGGGAGCCCGGTGGCCTCCGCTAGGAAGGCGATCTGGTCGGTCGCGAGCCCCACGGTACGCGACACCGATCGCGCGGAATGTCCCACCTCGGTCTCCCTGCGCAGCAAAACCGGCCGCTGCGCCGGATCCGAACTCGTCGCGTGCTGCAGCGCCGCGCACATCTTGCGCGCGTGGTTCGGATCCACCCGGGTGTCCGATTCGTAGACGGTCAGCAGCACGGCCGGGTAAGCGGTGCCTTCGGTGACCGCGTGGTACGGCGAGTAGGACAGCAGCCAGTCCAGCTCTTCCGGATCCTCGGCCGTGCCGTACTCGTCGTTCCAGGTGCGGCCCAGCAGGAACTTCTCGTAGCGCACCATGTCCAGCAGCGGCGCGGAGCACACCACCGCGCGGTACAGCTCCGGGCGCTGGGTCAGCGCGGCGCCCACCAGCAGACCGCCGTTGGAGCCGCCGGTGATCGCCAGTTGACCCGGCGTGGTCCAGCCGGTCTCGATCAGGTGCTCTGCCGCGGCGTGGAAGTCGTCGAAGACGTTCTGCTTGCTCTCCCGCATCCCGGCCCGGTGCCACTGCTGGCCTTCTTCGCCGCCGCCGCGCAGCGACGGCTCCGCCCACACGCCGCCCGCGGCGACCCAGGACAGGGCGATGGTGGAGTAGCCGGGCTCCATCGACAGCGAGAAGCCGCCGTAGCCGGTGAGCATCGCCGGGCGCGGGTGGTCCGGTTCGCGGGCGGGCGCGAGCACGAACATCCGCACCGCGGTGCCGTCCTTGGAGGTGTAGGTGACCTGCGAGGTGTGCACCTCCGGCAGGTCCACCGCGCCCGGAGCGCGTTCGGCGATCCGCGTGCGGCCCTCGGCCCGCGAGTACACGTGCACGCACGGCGGGGTCGCGAAGTCCGTCCAGCCGATCCACAACCGGTCCGCGTCGCCATCGGTGTCCTCGTCGAGCGTGGTGAGCGCGGTGATCTGGCCGGTGCCCGGCAGCGGCACGTCCGCGGTGCGCTCACCGGTGACCGGGTCGTGCAGCGTCAGCTCGGAGACCGCGTGCCTGGTGCGCAGCACCACCAGCTTCGGGTCGTCGGTGCCGTCGTCGAACCAGCGCACCGCCTCCAGCACCGAGTCCGGTTCCTCCGGGATCAGCTCCGTCCAGTTCTGCGGCTCCGGCTCTTCCGGGTCGGCCACGCACAGCCGCCAGCGGTCCGCGCCCAGCGTCGTCAGCACGTACAGCCGCCCGTCCCGCTCCACCCAGGCCGAGACCTCGACGTCCGCGGAGATGTCCACGATCTGCCGAAGCTCGCCCCCGGTGGTCAGATCGGCGATCCACACCGAGTCGCGCGGGGCGGTGCCCGGACTCCCCCCGATCAGCAGCCAGCGGCCGTCCCGCGAGACGCCGGTGCCGTAATAAAAGGTGTGGTCCAGGCCGTCGCCGTGGATCAGCTCGTCGTCGTCCGGGTGCCTGCCGATGAGGTGCCGCCACACCCTGCGGTGAAACTGCTCCTCGCCGTCCGGAACCGCTTCCGGCGGCAGCCTGCGCACGTAGCAGAACTCCGCGCCGCCGGGCAGCCAGGAGATCGACGAGTAGCGGCACCGGTCGATGGGGCCTTCGAGCTGCTCACCGGTGGTCACGTCCAGCACGTACAGCAGCGATTCCTCGTCGCCGCCGACCGAGATCTGGTACGCCAGCCGCTCGCCCTCCAAGCTCGGCGACCAGCTGTCCAGCGTCGTCAGCCCGCTCGGGTCGATGGTCGTCACGTCCAGCAACGGGCGTTCCGAGCCGTCGCTTTCCCGCAGGTACAGCACCGGGAATTCCTGCCCGGGATCGCGGCGGGTGAAGAACGCCCGGCCTGCCCGCCAAACCGGGGCGGAGACCGAACCGGCCGAGAGCAGCGAACGCAGCCGCTCGCCGGTTTCGGCGCGGCCGGGAAGCTCCTCCAGCCAGGCGCGAGCCAGCTCGTCCTGCGATTTGGACCAGGACTCGGTCCGCGGGTCCGCGGGGTCCTCGAGCCACCGGTACGGGTCGGCGACCCGCCTGCCGTGCAGCTCGTCGACGGTGTCAGCGCGTTCGGCGGGGGGATACGACATGGGCGGCGCAACCTTGCTCACGTCCGCCGACGATACGGGTGCGAAGCGTCGCCGCGGCGGCCTCGCCGCGGTGTCGGGCGAATTCACCCTGAACGATCAACATCCGAAGCAATACGATCGGCGTGGGTACCGGCGGTCGTGCCCGGCGTCCACGGGCGGGCCCGGTGTTCCCCGGCAGTCGTAGCGATCTCCGCATCGCCACCGCGCCGCCAGCACGTGGCGAATCACACGTGCGTTCGGGGCAGCGTCTGTGGTCGACTGGTCCTGCCGAACGGTGGAGGTGGTCGCGTGCCCGACCGAAAACCGACTCCGACGGGCGCAGCCCACGGGCTGGCGCCCCGGACCGGGCTGTGCTCGGTTCCGTCCCGGACTGCCGGACCGTCGGGTGATCCTCCCGCGTCGTGGCGCAAGCGGCGGGTGCTGCTGCTGAACACGACCTTCGAGCCGCTGACCGCGCTTCCGCTGCGCCGGGCCATCGTGCTGCTGGTCTGCGGCAAGGCCGAGGTGGTGCACGGCGACTCCGCGGGGCTGATGCTGCATTCGGCCACCGCCAGCCACCAGGTGCCGTCCGTGATCCGGTTGAGCAACTTCGTGCGGGTGCCCTACCGCGGCCGGGTGCCGCTCACCCGCTCCGCGCTGATGCACCGCGACGGGCACCGCTGCGTGTACTGCGGAGTTCGCGCCGAGACGATCGACCACGTGGTACCGCGCAGCCGGGGTGGCCCGCACGCCTGGGAGAACTGCGTCGCCTGCTGCACCAAGTGCAACCACCGCAAAGCGGACAAGACGCTGAGCGAGCTGGGCTGGTCGTTGCCGGTGGCGCCGCGTGCGCCGCGCGGGCGGAACTGGCGGTTGATCGCGGGCCTGACGGAGACCGATCCGCAGTGGCTGCCGTACTTGGGTGAGGCCGCGGCGTAGCCGCCGCACTCAGGCCGCCGCACCGGCGAGCTCCGCACCGCCGCTGATCCGGACCCCGCGGTCCGCGCCGCTGATCCGGACCCCGCGGTTTTCGCCGCTGATGCGGACGGCGCGTTGCGCTTCGCCGGCCCGCAAGCCCGACTGCCCGCTGATGCGCACTCCGCGCTCGGTTCCGCTGATCCGGACACCGCGTTGCTCGCCGCTGATCCGCACGCCGGCCGCAGCGCTGATCCGGACGCCATGCTGGCCGCTGATCCGCACGCCATGCTGCGCACCGCTGATCCGCACGCCGGCTTGCCCGCTGATGCGCACCCCGCGGTCTGCGCCGCTGATCCGCACACCGTGGGCCGCGCTGATCCGCACGCCGCTGTGCCCGCTGATCCGGACACCGCGCTGCTCGCCGCTGATCCGCACACCGGCCGCACCGCTGATCCGGACGCCG
>NZ_JAFRFW010000340.1:0-1528 GCF_017434145.1 Saccharopolyspora sp.
CGCTGCGCTGCTGCTCGCCGCCTTCGGCGGCTGCGCTGCCGCGTTGTTCGCGGAGCGGCGCGCGAGCGCCGCGGTGGCCGATGGCCGTCGCCGCATCGCGGCTCGGCTGCTGGCGCTGCTGGACGGCGCGGGTGAGCTGATCGCGTTCGGTGCGCACGCCGATCGGCGTGCGGAGCTGGCGGATGTCGATGCGCGGCTGGCCGCTCGCGCGCGCCGCGCGGCCTTCGGCGCTGGTGCGGCCACGGCGGTGCAGGTGCTCGCGGTGGGCATCGCGGTGCTCGGTGGCGCGTGGTTCGCGGCTCAGGCGGTGGCCGCCGGACGGCTCGCGCCGGAGCTGGCGCCGTTGCTGGCGCTGGTGCCGCTCGCCGCGGCGGAGGCGGTGGCGGAGTTGCCCGCCGCGGTGCAGCAGTGGCGGAATCTGCGCACCGCGCACGATCGAGTCGCTCCGCTGCTCGGGGCCGCACCGGCATCGAGTCATGAGTCCGAAGTGGACACGCCCGCCGAGCGCGCTGAGACCGGCGACATCGAGCTGCGCGACGTCGATGTCCGCTGGCCTGGTGCCCCCGCGGCCGCGCTGCACGGCGCCACGGTTCGGATCCCGGCGGGCGCGCACGTCGCGATCCTCGGGCCGTCCGGAAGCGGCAAGTCGACATTTTTGGCTCTGCTGCTGGGGATGCTGCCGGTGGAACGCGGCGAAGCGCGCGTGCCGCAGCGGTTCGCCTGGTGCCCGCAGGAACCTGGCCTGGTGGCCACCACGGTCCGGGAGAACCTGCGGATGGCCGCGCCCGAGGCCGATGACCAGCGGCTGGCCGAGGCGCTGCTGCTGGCCGGGTTGCCGGACTGGGGCGAGCGGCTGGGCGAGTTCGTCGGCTCCGGAGGCACCGCGCTGTCCGGTGGTGAGGCGCAGCGGCTCGCCCTGGCTCGCGCTTTGCTCGGCGAGGGGCCGCTGCTGCTGGACGAACCGACCGCGCACCTCGACGTCCCGACCTCGGACGCACTGCTGCGGCGCCTGCACAGCGACGCCGCCGGACGAACCGTGCTGCACGTGACGCACCGCCCCGCGGAGACCGAGCACGCCGACATGGTCCTGCGCATCCGCGACGGCCTGCTCACCGTTGCCCGTGACGACGCGCTCGAAGTCCGACCGTGAACCGCCCTGGCCCGGGTGAACGGCCGGTGCGTCCCGGTAGGCCGGTCGAAAAGTCCGTTCGCTCCAGCACGATTTCGAGTGAACGGCCTGTCTGCCCGATCTATTGGGACGAACGGTCCGTTCACTCGGAGGCTCCGGGTGCGGGTTCGGCCGGTGGGCGCCGCCGGGCGAGGACTAGCCTCGGGATCGTCATGGATTCCACGCTCGCCCAGCGAATGCTCGCGGCGTCCACCGAGATCACCAAGGCCGCGCTGTCGTCCGAGGAACCCGACGCGGTGCTGCCGATGGTGGTGCGCCGCGCCGCCGCGCTGGCCGAAAGCGACCTCGGCCTGGTCATGGTGCACGCCGACGACGGCCGCCTCACCGTCGAAGCCGCGA
>NZ_JAFRFW010000341.1:0-4167 GCF_017434145.1 Saccharopolyspora sp.
ACCTGGTCGAGCGCACCCGGGATGGCACGAACCTTGCGCAGAGTTCGTACGCTGCGGAAATGCGCTCGCACGCGGAGGGCTACGGCGGGCCGTGGCGGGGTGTCCGCGCGGCGCTCGCGGACTCGGCGCAGGTCAATCGCACCCGGTTCGACCACTTGCTGATCTCCGGTCCCTGGCACCGCGGCCGGGTCGTGCTGGCCGGGGACGCGGCGCACTGCTGCCCGCCCACCCTGGCCCAGGGCGCGGCGATGTCCCTTGAGGACGCTTCCGTGCTGGCCGAACTGCTCGCCACGCGAAACGCATGGGACGAGCCGTTGTTGGCCGAATACCAGCAGCGCCGGTCGCGGCGGGTGCGCCCGGTGGTCGAAGCTTCCGTGCAGATCACCAAGAAGTTGCTGGCCGGTGCGGACGGTGCGGCCATCCCGGAGATCATGGAACCCGTGATGTCCGGCCTCCAGGAGGCGCCGTGATCATCGACGTGCACGCGCACGTGCTGCTGCCGCGCGTGGAGGAGGCGGTGGCCGGGCAGCCGGGACTCGACGTCGCCCGAGAACTCGACGCCCGCCGCAACGGACCCGAAGCGCTCGCCGTGAACGGGCCGATGGTGCGGGCGCGCATTCCGCTGCTGACCGAACCAGCACGGCGATTGTCCGCAATGGACCGGTCCGGAGTGGATGTTCAACTGGTGAGCCCGTCGCCGTCGCACTACCACTACTGGGCGGAGGCGGAACTCGCGCAACGGGCGCATCGGCTGGCCAACGAACTCACCGCCGAGCACTGCGCCGCCGCGCCCGACAGGCTCCGCGGACTCGGGCTCGTACCGCTGCAACACCCCGATTCGGCGCCAGCGATCCTCTCGCACGCGATGGAAGCCGGATTGCTGGGTGTGCAGATCTCCAGCCACGCCCCGGGACGCGAGCTGTCCGATCCGGCGTACGAGCCGTTCTGGGCGCGCGCCGAAGAAACCGGCGCAGTGGTGTTCGTGCACCCGTTCGGCTGCACGCTCGACGAGCGGCTGAACCGCTGGTACCTGTCCAACACGGTCGGGCAGCCGGTCGAGAACGCGGTCGCGCTGTCCCACCTGATCTTCTCCGGCGTGCTGGACCGGCATCCCGGTCTGCGGATCATCGCCGCGCACGGCGGTGGATACCTGCCGACGCACCTCGGCCGCTCGGACCACGCGTGGCGCACTCGTCCCGATGCCGCCGGGTGCGAGCACCCGCCCAGCAGCTATCTGCGCAGGCTCTGGTTCGACTCGCTGGTGCACGATCCGCACGTGCTGCGCGAGCTGGTGCGCGCAGCCGGAGCGGATCGCGTGGTGCTCGGCTCCGACTTCCCGTTCGACATGGGCACTTCCGATCCGGTGGGCGCGCTGCGAGCCGCGGAACTGCCGGAACAGGAATTCCGCGCTGTCGGAGGAGAAAACGCCGCGGCTCTGCTGGGATTCTCGTCCTAATAGGAGGATCAACGGATGCGTTTCGCCACGTATGAACACAACGGCCGACGATCTTCCGGCATCGTCGGCGAAGACGGGACGCTGCACCCGCTGCGGGATTCGTTGACCGAGCTGGTGCTCGCCGGAGCCGACCTCGGCACGCCCCCGCGGGAGGCGTCGCCGGGTCCGCACGTCACCGAAGTGCGACTGCTTCCGCCGCTGGAGCCGCGCAGCATCCGGGATTTCGTCACTTTCGAGGAGCACGTCGAAGGTGTCCGCCGCAGCGTCGACGGCAGCGGCGGAGTGCCCGAAGCCTGGTACGCCGCCCCCACGTTCTACTTCACCAACCCGCATTCGGTGCTCGGCGCGCACGACGAAGTCCCCGTCCCGCCGGGCTGCGCAGCCTTCGACTTCGAGCTCGAAGTGGCCGCTGTCGTGGGCCGCACCGGCACCGACCTGACGGCGGAGCAGGCCCGCGAGCACATCCTCGGCTACACCATCTTCAACGACTTCTCGGCTCGGGACCTGCAATCCGCCGAGATGAAAGTCGGGCTCGGCCCGTGCAAGGGGAAGGACTCGGCGAGCACCCTCGGTCCGTACCTGGTCACCGCGGACGAACTGGAACCGCACCGCGACGACGAGGGCTTCCTCCACCTGCGACTCACCGCGGAGGTCAACGGCGAGGTGGTCGGCTCGGACCTGCTTTCCAACATGAGCTGGACGTTCGAGGAGATGCTCAGCTACGCCTCCCGCGGAACCCGAATCCTGCCCGGAGACCTGCTCGGCTCGGGCACCTGCGGCAACGGCGGCTGCCTCGCCGAGCTCTGGGGGCGGCACGGGCGTGGAGACCCTCCGCCGTTGCGTCCCGGCGACGAGGTCACGCTCACCGCCGAAGGGATCGGCAGCGTTTCCAACACGGTCGTTCCAGGCGTGCCGGTGAAACCGTTGCCCCGGGCGCGGAAACGCTCCCGCGCGCGCCGCTGAGTGCACGCAGCGACTCCTTGCCCGCGGCTGATGACTCCGCGTAACGTCGCCAGCACGCTTGCGTCCCGCGACCGCGAGGTGCCCGATGTCCAACGCGACCCCGATGTCGAACGCGACTTCGCCGCTGCCACCAGGCCCATCGATTCCCCGCTCGCTGCAAACCGCGCGCGCCGTGCTCTCGCCGCGGCTCGGTCTGCCGCGGCTGCGCGCCCGGTACGGGGACACGTTCACCATCCAACTGGCGCTTTACGGCAAGGCGCTGGTCATCAGCGATCCATCCGAGGTCAAGCAGCTGTACCGGACCAGCCCGGAGATCGCCGACAACCTCGATGTGAACCTGGGCCGGGTGCTGGGTTCCGGATCGCTGTTCGCGATCACCGGTGCACAGCACCGCAAGCAGCGCAAGCTGCTCGTTCCGCCGTTCCACGGCCGCCGGCTCGCCCGCTACGAGCAGATCGTCGAGCAGGAGGCGATCGCCGAATTCGCCTCGTGGCCGCAGGATCGGCGGTTCGCGACGCTGCCCTCGATGCGGCGCCTCACGCTCAACATCATCCTGCGCACGGTGTTCGGCGCGCGGGCCGCCGAGTCCGCCCGCCTGCGCGAGCTGCTGCCGCAGCTGGTGACGCTCGGCTCGAAGCTGGCCGTGCTCCCGGTGCCGGACAACGGTGTCGGACTGTGGAAACCGTGGCAGCGGTTCCGGCGGTTGCGGGCCGAATACGACCGGAGCATCGCCGCGATGATCGACCACGCGGAGCAGGACTCCGATGTGGACGGACGCGATGACGTGCTGGCGCTACTGCTGCAAAGCCGCTACGACGACGGTTCCCGGATGGACCGCAGCGAGATCGCCGACCAGCTGCTCACGCTGCTATCGGCCGGGCACGAGACGACCGCGAACACGCTGGCGTGGGCGGTGGAACGGCTGCGCAGGCATCCGGCGGTGCTGCGCGAACTCACCGAGGAGGCCGATTCCGGTGGCAGCGCACTGCGCGCCGCCGCGATCACCGAGGTGCAGCGCACCCGGCCGGTCGTCGTGCTCACCGAGCGCAAGATCAAGGCGAACGGCCTGCAGCTGGGGCGCTGGTGGCTGCCGGCGGGATCCATCGTGTTCACCAGCGTCGACCTGGTGCACCGGGACCCGCAGCTGTTCCCGGACCCGGACACGTTCGATCCGCACCGGTTCCTGGGCGCGAAACCCGATACGTACCAATGGATTCCGTTCGGTGGCGGTAATCGGCGTTGCATCGGTGCGGCGTTCGCGACCATGGAGATGGACGTGGTGCTGCGCACGATGCTGCGCGATTTCACCTTGCTACCGACCACGAAGCCCGGCGAGCGCTGGCGTTCCCGCGGAATCGCGCACGCGCCCGCGAAGGGCGGCCGCGCGGTGGTGCGGCGGCGAACCTCCAGTGGCGAAACCTGCGCAATACTGTGACGACATGCGCAGAACCGAACGGACAGGAGTGCTGATGCCGCGCAGAGTCTGCGAGATCTCCGGACGGCCGGTGGTGATCACGGGCGCCGCGTCCGGAATCGGCCGCAGCCTGGCACGGCGGCTGTCCCGGACCGGCTCGCCGGTGGCCATCGCCGATGTGGACGAAGACGGTCTGAAAGCCACCGCTGAGTCGCTGCGCGCTCCGGTGCTCACCCGCGTGCTCGACGTGCGACACGCAGCCGACCAGCGGAGGTTCGCCGAGGAAGTACGGGGTTGGATTTCGGCGCCGCTGGCGGCGGTGTTCAACAACGCC
>NZ_JAFRFW010000342.1:0-5693 GCF_017434145.1 Saccharopolyspora sp.
ACCCGGACGCGGCCGCGCAGGTCCCGCGCGCGCACTGACAGCGCCGTGCAGCAGTGCCGCCCGCTCCCGGAGCGGGCGGCACTTTTTCGCCCGGGAAAAGTGGACTTCTGTTCTGCTCCGGAATTGGCTGTTCGGAATGGCCACTGGCGCGCGCAGGATGTCGGCATGACCGAACGAACCACCGCCGCACCTGCCGCCTCAGCACCGCTGTCCCCGACTCCCCGCAGCAGCCTGGGCCGCAAGAAGGAACGCGCGGGCACCGACCGCGCAGAGCTGCACGCGATCCTCGACGCGGCGCTGGTCTGCCACCTCGGCCTGGTCCTCGACGGCCATCCGGTCGTGCTGCCCACCGGGATCGGCCGCGACGCGGAAACCCTCTACCTGCACGGCTCCAGCGGCGCGCGCAGCCTGCTGGCCGCCGAAGCCGAGCCCGAGGCGTGCGTGACCGTCACGCTGCTGGACGAGATCATTTATGCCCGCTCGCTGCAGCACCACTCGATGAACTACCGCAGCGCGGTCATCCACGGCCGGTTGCGGGCGGTGACCGATCCGGACGAGAAGCTGCACGGCCTGCGGGTGCTGACCGAGCACCTCGCGCCGGGCTCGTGGGAGCACGCGCGGGAGCCTTCCGCCAAGGAGCTCGCCGGGGTTTCGGTGGTGGCCATGCCGCTGGACGAAGCGTCGGTGAAGTCCCGCTCCGGCCCGCCCGGCGACGACCCGGCCGACGTCGAAGCCGCGGCGGCGTGGGCGGGCAGGCTGCCGCTGCGGCAGCAGTGGGGCGAACCGATCCCGGCCCCAGACCTCCCGGACGGCACCACCACACCCGCGCACGTCGCGCGCAGAGCGGCGCGCTGAAAGCTCGCGCAGCCGGGCGGCGAACCACCGGCGCCGCAAAGCAGGCCACCACTGGCTGCACCTGGTGCACTCGGCTGCAGATCGGACCAGAGCCGAACCGGACGGATCACGGCTCGGTCAGGACCACGACACCGTCCTGATCGCTGACCAGGTACTCCCCCGGCACGAATCGGACGCCGCCGAGTTCCACCACCTCGTCCACCGTTCCGTCACCGTTCTTCGAGCTCTTGCGCGGGTTCGAGCCGAGCGCCTTCACCCCGAACTCCATCTCGGCCAGCACCGCCGCGTCCCGCACCGCGCCGTTGATCACGACACCGCTCCAGCCGTTGGAGCGGCCCAGCTCCGCGATCAGGTCCCCGATCAGCGCGGTGTGCACCGAGCTCGCGCCGTCGATGACGAGCACCTGCCCCTCCCCCGGCTCGGAGAGCACCTTCTTCAGCAGCGCGTTGTCCTGGAAGCAGGTCACCGTGCGGATCCGGCCCGCGAACTCGGTGCGTCCGCCGTACTGCCGGAACTGCACGTCGCAACTGCGGACCTGCGGGCCTTCCCGGTCGGCGAGGTCAGCGGTGGACACGTCCATCCAAGGTCTCCTCATCTGGCTGGCGGCGCCGTGCCCGCCACGCACGGTCTGATTTCGGGCGAGAGTAGCGGGTGATCCGCGCGCCGATCCCGCGGCCGCGAGCAACGCCACAGCGGCTCGCCCCGAGCGGAAACCGGGGATTCCCGAGCAGACCTGCGATCAGTGCCGCGCCGGCTGCTCCGGCACGTCGGCGGTGTGGTTCGCGCGCAGCCAGCCGCACCAGTCGTCGAGGCCGTCACCGCACTTGGCCGACAGCGGCAGCACCCGGATGCCCGGGTGGACGTGCCGCGCGTGCGCCACGAACCGCTGCACGTCGAACTCCAGGTGCGGCAGCAGGTCCGTCTTGTTCAGCAGCACCAGGTCGGTGCCGCGGAAGACGTGCGGGTACTTCAGCGGCTTGTCCTCGCCCTCGGTGGTCGACACGATCAGCACCCGCCGGTGCTCGCCGAGGTCGAACAGCGCCGGGGCGGCGAGGTTGCCGATGTTCTCGATGAACACCATCGAACGCCCGGCCGGCTGCAGCGAGCGCAGCCCCTCCTCGACCATGTCCGCGTCCAGGTGTCCGCCGCAACCGGTGTTGATCTGCACCACCCGGCAGCCCGCGGTGCGCAGCCGGTCGGCGTCGAGGTGGGTCTCCTGATCGCCTTCGATCACCGAGATGGACATCGCGGGTGCCAGTTCGCCGAGCGTGCGCTCCAGCAGCGTGGTCTTGCCGGAACCGGGCGAACTCATCAGGTGCAGCGCGAGGATCCTGCGGTGTGCCAACGCCTTGCGGGTCCGTTCGGCGCCGGAGCTGCGCTGCCGCGGCACCGGGTCGTCCGAATAGGACGGTGCGGTACCGCCGGATTCCGGGAATTCCGGCCCGGAGAGCCGGACCCCGCCGCGGTCGCCTCTTGCGCACCCACCGCACATGGTCACTGCACCTCCACGCGTGGCGTCCAGGCCGAGTCCGGTGGATCCGTCCCCAACGCGGTAAAGATCATCTCATCGTGGCAGAGAGCCGGACGGTTCTCCACACCGGAAGAGCCGCCGAGCGCCCCGGAAACGCACTTCACGCGGACAGAGCAACGCATACGGCGCCGTCATCCTCGCGCAGTGACAACGAAATCAGCCGCAGCCTCGGGCGCTTGCGCCCGACACCGCCCGCCCGCACGTCGTAGGGCTCGAAGCAGCCGGGGCACCACAGCAATCCGCCGTCCAACCGGCCACCGCCGACCGGCAGCCCGCACTGCGGGCACTCGTCGCGGAACGCCCGCACCGCACCGTCCACTTTGCACACCGCCACGTACGGTCCCGCGCGGCGCGCGGAATCGGAGTCATCGGCGATGCGGGTCGTGACGACCTCGCCCTCGGCCGGTCGCACCGCGCCGACGATCCGCAACCACCCGGTGGGCGGGCGGACCTCGGCGGAGAACCCCATGCTGGCCTGCTTCCCGTCAGCGACGATTCGCGTTGCGGCGCGCCACCAAAGCTAAGACGGCCGGAATCCCCGGCACAACTCGATGTTCCGCGGCGCGGGCAAACGAAAGCGGGCGGGGAGGGAAACTCCCCGCCCGCCCGCGGCGAACACGTGCTCAGCGCCCGCGGCGCTCCTGCAACCTGGACAGCGCCTCGTCGAGGATGGCCATGCCGTCGGAGTCGCTGCGGCGTTCCTTCACGTACGCCAAGTGGCTCTTGTACGGCTCGTTGCGCCGGGCCTCCGGCGGGTTCTCCTCGTCCTGACCCGCGGGCAGGCCGCACCGCGGGCAATCCCACTCGTCGGGCACCTCCGCGTCCATCGAGAAGAACGGGCGCGTGTGGTGGCCGTTGGCGCACCAGTAGTCGACCCGCCTGCGCGGCGCCGACTCACCCCGCTCGGTCTCACCCATCGGGCCCGCGCCGACGCGCGTGCCGCGGATCGCGTTACCGCCAGTCATGCCCTCTCACCCACCAAGCCGCACCGAACGACCGGCCATCGCGGCCGGCCGCTGCTGGTCCCACCAGCTCGCCGGTTCCGCTCAGCTGCCGACCGAGATCATCAGGCCGGTGCCGACGATGGAGATGACCCACAGCGCGATGACGAACAACGTCATCCGATCCAGGTTCTTCTCCGCCACGCTGGAACCGGACAGGCTGGACTGCATACCGCCGCCGAAGAGCGAGGAGAGCCCGCCGCCCTTTGCCTTGTGCAGCAGCACCAGCAGCACCAGCAGCACACTCGTCACGATCAACATGATCTGCAGGAAAAGACTCATCACGCCCTCGTTCACACAGCGGTTCGCCACTGAGAGTACCGGGTGGGCTCCGGGCGGTGGACCGCCGTCCGCCTTAGCCGGTCTCGAAGTTCCATATCGCGCGGCGGGTGCGGCCGGCGGGGATCCCGCCGGCCGGCCCCCGGTCAGGGCAGCGGGCCGCCCGCGGCCATGGCGCTGAGCTTGGCGAACTCGTCGCCGTTGAGGCTCGCACCGCCGACCAGCGCGCCGTCCACGTCGCTCTGGCCGACCAGTTCACCGATGTTGCTGGACTTCACCGAGCCGCCGTAGAGCACCCGCACCTCGTCGGCGATCTCGTTGCCGTACTTGTCCGCCAGCGCCTTGCGGACCGCGCCGCAGACCTCCTGCGCGTCGTCGGCGGTGGCGACCTTGCCGGTGCCGATCGCCCACACCGGCTCGTAGGCCACCACGACCTGGCGGACCTGCTCGGCCTTGAGCCCCTTCAGCGCGTTGATCAACTGCGTGGTGCAGTGCTCGACGTGCCCGCCGGACTCGCGGACCTCCAGGGCCTCGCCGATGCACAGGATCGGCGTCATGTCGTTCTTGAGCACCGCGCGCACCTTGCGGTTGACGACCTCGTCGGTCTCGGCGTGCTGCTCGCGGCGCTCGGAGTGCCCGACCACGACGTAGCTGCAGCCCAGCTTCGCCAGCATCGGGCCGGACACCTCGCCGGTGTAGGCGCCGGACTCGTGCTCGGAGACGTCCTGCGCGCCGTGCTTGAGCAGCAGCTTGTCCCCGTCGATCAGGGTCTGCACGCTGCGGATGTCGGTGAACGGCGGGATCACCGCCACCTCGACCTTCGAGAAGTACTTCTCGGGCAGCGCGAAAGCGACCTTCTGCACCAGGGCGATGGCCTCCAGGTGGTTCAGGTTCATCTTCCAGTTGCCCGCGATCAGGGGTGTCCTGGCCATCAGTCGCCGCCCTCCAGCACTGCCACGCCCGGCAGCTCCTTGCCTTCCAGGAATTCCAGCGAGGCGCCGCCCCCGGTGGAGATGTGCGAGAACCCGTCCTCGGGCAACCCGAGGGTGCGCACCGCGGCCGCGGAGTCACCGCCGCCGACCACGCTGAACGAGTCGGAGTCCACGATCGCCTGCGCGAGACCGCGGGTGCCCGCGGCGAACGCGTCGAACTCGAACACGCCCGCCGGGCCGTTCCAGAACACCGTCCCGGCCGAGCGCAGCGCGCCGGCGAACAGCTCGACGCTGCGCGGGCCGATGTCCAGGCCCATCCAGCCGTCCGGGATCGCCCCGGAGTCCACGACCTGCACCTGCGCGTCGGCGGCGAACCGGTCGGCGGCCACCACGTCGACCGGCAGCACGAGCTTGTCGCCGTGGCGCTCCAGCAGCTCGCGGGTCGCCGCGAGCTGGTCCTCCTGCAGCAGCGAGGAGCCGACCTGGTAGCCCTTCGCGGCCAGGAAGGTGTAGGCCATGCCGCCGCCGATGAGCAGCTTGTCCACCTTCGGCAGCAGCGCCTCGATCACCCCGAACTTGTCGGAGACCTTCGAGCCGCCGAGCACCACCACGTACGGCCGCCGCGGGTCGCCGGTCAGCGTGCGCAGCACGTCGACCTCGGACAGCACGAGCCCGCCCGCGTAGCCCGGCAGCAGCTTCGCCACGTCGTAGACCGACGCCTGCTTGCGGTGCACCACGCCGAAACCGTCCGAGACGAACGCTCCGTCCGGACCGATCAGGTCGACCAGCTCCTGGGCGAACGCACCGCGCTCGGCATCGTCCTTGCTGGTCTCGCGCGGGTCGAAGCGCACGTTCTCCAAGAGCCCGACCGAGCCGTCGGCGAGGCCGTCGACCACCGAGCGGGCCGAGTCGCCCACCACGTCGCCCGCCGGGGCGACGTGCGCGCCGAGCAGCTCGCCGAGGCGGCGGGCTACCGGGGCCAGCGAGAACTGCGGATCCGGCTCGCCCTTGGGGCGGCCGAGGTGGGCGGTGACGACGACGCGCGCACCCGCCCCGATCAGCTTTTCGATCGTCGGCAACGACGCGCGCACCCGG
>NZ_JAFRFW010000343.1:0-4311 GCF_017434145.1 Saccharopolyspora sp.
AGCGCACCACGGCGCTGGTGTTGGAGCGCCCGGACCGGCACGGCGGCGACCCGCACGCCTGGTACGAGCTCGCGCGGCGGGAAAGCCGCAGGCAGCGCGCGGTGGTCGTGCTGTGCTCCGCGCATTCCGCCGACCGGCTCGCCCTCGTCCCCCAAGCTCGCATCGGCGCGGACGGCCGCGCCGCCGAAGACGGTGTCCGATGACCACGTTCCGCCTGACCATGACCGAGCTGCGCAGGCTCACCTCCGGCAGGTTGCCGCGACTGGCCCTGGTCGCCATCACGCTGGTGCCGCTGCTGTACGGCGCGATGTACCTCTACGCCAACTGGGACCCCTACAACCGGCTCGACTCGGTGCCCGCCGCAGTCGTGATCGACGACGCGGGCGGGCAGCGCCAGGACGGCAGCACGCTCAACGCGGGTGACCGGGTTTACGACGAACTGGCCGGTTCCGGTTCCTTCGACTGGCACCGCACCGGCGAACGCGACGCCGAGCAGGGCGTGCAGCAGGGCCGCTACACGTTCGCGCTGGTTGTGCCGAAGGACTTCTCGGCCGCGCTGCTCTCGCCGGGGGAGTTCGAGCCGCGGCAGGCGCAGCTGCGGCTGGTCACCAACGACACGAACAACTACTTGATCTCCACCATCGCCGACAAGGTCGCCGGTGAGGTGCGCAAGGCCGTGGCCGGCGACGCGGGCACCGAAGCCGCCGACCAGCTGCTGCTCGGCTTCGGCACGGTGCACGACAAGACCGTGCAGGCCGCCGACGGTGCCGGGAAGCTCGCCGACGGCGCGACGCAGCTGCGCGACGGCATCGGCACCGCCGAGCAGGGCACCGGTCAGCTCTCCGCCGGGGCGCACCGGCTGCTGGACGGCCAGCAGCAGCTGGTGGACGGATCAGGGCAGCTCGTCGACGGCACCGGGCGGCTCAGCGCCGGAGCCGATCAGCTGCACAACGGGCTGCAGCAACTGCAGCAGCGCACCGCACCGCTGCCGGAGCAGACCGCGAAGCTCGCCGACGGCGCCGACAAGGTCGCCGACGGCAACGAGAAGCTCGCGGGCACCGCGGACAAGCTCGGCGAAGCCTCGCAGCGGTTCGTCGACAACCTCGAGCAGAACAAGACCCGCATCGCGAACCAATTGCGCTCCACCGGCGCCGACGAACAGACCGTGCAGCGCGTGCTGGACGGCCTGGACCAGCTGAACCAGCCGATCACCGACACGAACGACCAGGTGCAGGGCCAGATCGGGCAGCTGGACGCGCTCGCCGACGGTTCCCGCCAGGTCGCCGACGGCAACCGGAAGCTCGCCGAATCGACGCCCGCGCTCACCGGCGCCATCGGGCAGCTCACCGACGGGTCCGGAACGCTCTCCGGCGGTGCCGCCCAGCTGGGCTCCGGTGCCCAGCGGTTGCACACCGGGCAGCAGCAGGCACTCGACGGAACCGGTGCGCTCACCGACGGCGCGGACCGGCTCGATGGCGGTGCGCAGCAGCTCGCCGACGGCTCCGGGAAGCTCGAGAACGGTTCGCACACCCTCGCCGACGAACTCGGCAAGGGCGCGAAGGACATCCCGGACCTCGACGACAAGACCAGGACGGACACCGCGCGGACCATCGGCGACCCGGTCGCGGTGGACAACCAGGCGCAGGTCAAGGCGGCCACCTACGGCGCGGGGCTCGCCCCGTTCTTCATGGGCCTGGCGTTGTGGATCGGCGGATTCGTGCTCTTCCTGATCATGCGTCCGCTGTCGCAGCGCGCGCTGGCAGGCGGGGTGGCGCCGTGGAAGATCGCCTTCGGCGGCTGGCTGCCCGCGGCGATCGTGGGTGCGGCGCAGGCGGTGCTGCTCTACCTCGTGGTGGTGTTCGGAGTCGGCGTGCAGCCCGCGCACCCGTGGCTGACGGTCGGATTCCTGCTGCTCACGTCGTTCGCGTTCACCGCGGTGGTGCACGCGCTGAACGCGGCGTTCGGGGCGCGCGGGAAGTTCATCGCGCTGGTGATCCTGGTGCTGCAACTGGTCACCGCGGGCGGCACGTTCCCGTGGCAGACCACGCCGGCACCGCTGCACCCGCTGCACAACGTGCTGCCGCTGAGCTACGTGGTGACCGGCCTGCGGCACCTGCTCTACGGCGGCCAAGACCTGGCCGCGGCGGGCACGTCGGCGTGGGTGCTGGTGGCTTACTTGGCGGCGGGCCTGCTGCTGAGCACCGCGGCCGCGTGGCGCCAGCGGGTGTGGACACCAGCCCGGTTGAAACCGGAACTGTCCTTGTGAACCGGACGAGGAAGGGGCCGGAGGTGCGCACCTCCGGCCCCTTTTTCCGCGCGCCTCAATCGGTGACGGCGGACGCCTCGGCTTCTTCGTCGTAGCGGGCGACCTCGAGCAGGTTGCCGTCCGGGTCCCGCAGGTACAGCGACGTGATCGGACCGGCCGCACCGGTGCGCCCCACCGGGCCTTCCTCGATCCGGACGTCGTTGGCGCGCAGGTGCTCCTGCACCTCGCTGATCGGCTGCTCGGTGACCAGGCACAGGTTCGCCGAGCCGGGAACCGGGTGCGTGGCGGTGGGTTCCACCAGTTCGCTGGCCGCGTGCAGCTTGATGGTCTGGTCGCCGAAGCTCACCGCGCGGCGGTCGCCGGGGAAGGTCACCGTCCGCATCCCGAGGATCCGCTCGTAGAACTCCGCAGCCCGATCGACATCGGCCACGGTGAGCACCAGGTGGTCCACTCTGTCGATGTTGATCATTTTCCTCCTCCGGGGCGTCGAGCCCCGGTTCGCCGGGCGCGCACCGCGCACCGCAGTCGTCGGCATCCGTTGTTCCGCAAAGGAGGCAGGCTATCCCCCGTATCACCCGAAAGGCTCAGCTGGGGCCCGCCTGCTCGCGTCCCGCCATCTCAATGGCTGGGACGCGCTCGGCGCGGGCGAATGATCGTTTCGTGATCGACCCGAAATCCGCCGACCGGCCCACCGGTTCCGCGGAACCCGGGTCCGCCCGGCTCAGTGCGCCGCGGCGTCCCAGGATCCGCCGACACCGACCGAGACCTCCAGCGGAACGTCCAGCGGATGCGCCGCCCCCATCTGCTCCCGCACGATCCGCTCCACCTCGGCCCGCTCGCCCTCGGCCAGTTCGATGATCAGCTCGTCGTGCACCTGCAGCAGCATCCGCGAGCGCAGCCCCGATTCCGCCAGCGCGCGGTGCACGCCCAGCATCGCCACCTTGATGATGTCGGCCGCACTGCCCTGGATCAGCGCGTTCAGCGCCATGCGCTCCGCCATTTCCCGGCGCTGCCGGTTGTCGCTGAGCAGGTCCGGCAGGTAGCGGCGGCGGCCCAGGATCGTCGCGGTGTAGCCGTCCTCCCGCGCCTTCGTCACCACCTCGTGCAGGTAGTCCCGCACCCGGCCGAAGCGGGCGAAGTAGGCGTCCATCTGCGCCTTCGCCTCCTCCGCCGAGATCCGCAGCTGCTGCGCGAGCCCGTACGCGGAGAGCCCGTAGGCCAGCCCGTAGGACATGGCCTTCACCCGGCGCCGCAGCTCCTGGTCGACCTCCCCGATCGGCACCCCGAACGCCTGCGAGGCCACGACGCTGTGCAGGTCCTCACCGGTGCGAAACGCCTCGATGAGACCTTCGTCGCCGGACAGGTGCGCCATGATCCGCATCTCGATCTGGCTGTAGTCGGCGGTCATCAGCTGCGCGTAGTCGCCGCCGACCACGAAGACCTCCCGGATCCGGCGGCCTTCCTCGGTGCGGATCGGGATGTTCTGCAGGTTCGGCTCGGTCGAGGACAACCGGCCGGTCGCGGCGATGGTCTGGTTCAGCGTGGTGTGGATGCGGCCGTCCGCGGCGATGGACTTGACCAGCCCTTCCACCGTCGTCTTGAGCCGGGTGGCGTCCCGGTGCTCCAGCAGGTGCTGCAGGAACGGGTGCTCGGTCTTCTCGTAGAGCCCTTGCAGCGCTTCGGCGTCGGTGGTGTAGCCGGTCTTGGTGCGCTTGGTCTTCGGCATCCCGAGTTCGTCGAACAGCACCACCTGCAGCTGCTTCGGCGAGCCCAGGTTGATCTCCTTGCCGATCACCGCGTAGGCCTCCTGCGCGGCCTGCTTCACCCGCCCGGCGAAATGCGCGCCGAGCTCGTCGAGCCGCCACGCGTCGACCGCGATGCCCGCGGCCTCCAGCTCGCCGATCACCTCCAGCAGCGGCAGTTCCAGGTCGGTGAGCAGCCCGGCGCTGTCGATCGCGGAGAGCTCGGAGTCCAGCGCGTCCGCCAGTTCGCCCACCGCGCGCGCCCGGACCAGCTCGGCGGCCGCCGCGTTCGCCTTCTCCTGC
>NZ_JAFRFW010000344.1:0-3444 GCF_017434145.1 Saccharopolyspora sp.
CGCGGTGCTGCCGGGCCGCGGAGATCCCGCGATCCGGCTCGCTCGCCTGCGCGCGGCCGAGGCGGTGCCCGCCGACTCGCTTTCCGCGGCAGTGTCGGCGCTTTCCCGCGCGTTGCGCGCGCAGGCGCGCGCGGAGATCGGGCTGCCCGTCCAGGAGTCCGTGCGCTTCCGGCTCGTCCGCGATCGTCCCTGGACCGGCTTGCACCGCTACCTCGGCGACTTCCGCTCGCTGGTCGCGGTGAACGCCGATCACGAGCATTGGGCGGGTCAGCTCCCGTGGCTGGTGGCGCACGAGTCCTACCCCGGGCATCACACCGAGCAGTGCCGCAAGGAGAGCGCGTCCGCGCAGCGGCCGGAACTAGCACTGGCGTTGCGGGACACGCCGCAGAGCGTGATCTCCGAAGGACTCGCCGATCTCGGCCTCCGGATCGCGGTAGGGCCGGGTTGGGGCCGGTGGGCCGCCGAGGTGCTGGCAGGCGCCGGTGTGGCCATGGACGGTGAGCTGGCGGAGCGGGTGCAGGGGCTGCTGCGGCAGCTGAGCCGGGTCCGCTGGGATGCGGCGCTGCTGCTGCACGATCGCGGCGCTGATGCGGGCACCGCTGTCCGGCATCTGCGCCGATGGGGGCTGATGTCCGAACGGCGGGCCCGTGCGCTGGTGGAGTTCCTCGCGGATCGGCGCCGAGCCGTCCGCACCGCCGCCTACGTCGAAGGCGGCCGGCTGGTGGCCTGTTGGCTCGGCGCCTGCCCGGCGCGTGGTGACCGGGTGCGGCGATTGCTGGACGAGGCGTGGACTCCGCGCGCGCTGGCGCGGGAGCTCGGGTGCCTGCCGCAGGCCGAGGCCGGGTGCTCCGTTCGGCGGTAGCCGGCCGCGATGACCGGTACAGCCGGTCGCTCACTCGATCAGACCAATGTGGACACCGTGTTGATCACCGCACGTGCGTGCTCCCGCGGCGTTCCGGGCGTCGGCGTTGAACGGCGGGTGAATTCCGGAGAACCCTTGCTCACCAGCGCATTCGTTCGGTGTCCCGGGATTCCGGGGCGAGCGGAAAACCGACAGAACGGGCGCGGATGTGAAGTCCGGTCGACCATCCGGCGAATCACCTGTGTGGTCGCCTGCCCAGAACCGAACCACGCAGGTAGCGTCCGCAAGTGACGGGTCGACGTGTGAATGACCCGTCCGGGGAGGCCCTGACCGTGGCTGTTGGCTGGATCGGACGGTATCACCGTCCACCGTGGTCGCTCGGGGCCGGTGCGCGGTCCCTGCGGCTGCGCCGGACCGCCCGCCGGTCCGGCCAGGCCAGGGCAGGGGCAGGCCCGGCCCGCCGACAAGCGGGTGTGCGCGCCACGCCCGCGAGGGAGTAGCCGTGACCACACGACGTTCCCAGCCCACAGCGGAGCACCCGGCCGAGACCGGTGTTCCCGCAGGCGTCCCGAATCCGGTCGAGCTCCGCACTTACGTGCTGGACACCTCGGTCCTGCTGTCCGATCCGTGGGCGATGACCCGCTTCGCCGAGCACAGCGTGGTGCTGCCGCTGGTCGTGATCAGCGAGCTGGAGGGCAAGCGGCACCACCCCGAACTCGGGTGGTTCGCTCGCGAAGCCCTGCGCGGCCTCGACGAACTGCGGATCCGCAATGGGCGCCTGGACGCTCCGGTGCAGGTCGGAGAGCACGGCGGCACGTTGCACGTCGAGCTCAACCACTCCGACCCGGAGGTGCTGCCGCCGGGGTTCCGCACCGACTCCAACGACGCCCGGATCCTGGCCTGTTCGCTGAACCTGGCCGCCGACGGGTACCGGGTCACGCTGGTCACCAAGGACATGCCGCTGCGGGTGAAGGCCGCGTCGGTCGCCTTGGAAGCCGAGGAGTACCGGGCGCAGGACGTCGTTTCCACGGGCTGGAACGGCATGGCCGACCTGGACGTGCCGCCGAACGCGGTGGACACCCTGTTCAAGGAAGGCGTGGCCGACCTCGACGACGCCCGCGACCTGCCCGCGAACACCGGTCTTCGGATGCTGGCCGGGTCGCAGAGCGCGCTGGGCCGGGTCACCGCGGACAAGCAGGTGAAGCTGGTCCGCGGCGACCGGGAGGCGTTCGGGCTGCACGGGCGCTCCGCGGAGCAGCGGATCGCGCTGGACCTGCTGCTCGACCCGGAGGTCGGGATCCTCTCGCTCGGCGGCCGCGCCGGGACGGGCAAGTCGGCGCTGGCGTTGTGCGCCGGCTTGGAAGCCGTCATGGAGCGCCAGCAGCACCGCAAGGTCGTGGTGTTCCGGCCGGTGTACGCGGTGGGCGGTCAGGAACTCGGCTACCTGCCCGGCAGCGAGAACGACAAGATGCAGCCGTGGGCGCAGGCGGTCTTCGACACGCTCGGTGCGCTGGCCAGCGAGAACGTGCTCGACGAGGTCACCGACCGGGGCATGCTCGAAGTGCTGCCGCTGACCCACATCCGCGGCCGGTCGCTGCACGACTCGTTCGTGATCGTGGATGAGGCGCAGTCGCTGGAACGCAACGTGCTGCTCACGGTGCTTTCCCGGCTCGGGGCGAACTCCCGGGTGGTGCTCACGCACGACGTGGCGCAGCGGGACAACCTGCGGGTCGGCAGGCACGACGGGGTGGCCGCGGTGATCGAGAAGTTGAAGGGTCACCCGCTGTTCGCGCACATCACGCTGACCCGCTCGGAGCGTTCGCCGGTGGCGGCGCTGGTCACGGAGATGCTGGAGGGCGAGTTCACCCCCTGATCCGGACGACGACCGCCACGCCTCGGGCGACACGCCCGCGGATCACCTGATCGTCGTGAGTGGTTCGGAGTGAACGGACTGTTCGACCAACCTGTTGGGACGAGCGGTCCGTTCACTCGGAACGTCCGGCTCACCAGCCGGTCGGCAGCGGTCGGCCCTCGGCGAAACCGGCTGCGGACTGGATGCCGACCTGTGCGCTTTCGTGGAACTCCGCCAGATTTCGCGCACCGGCGTAGGTGCACGACGAGCGCAGACCGGAACTGATCTCGTCCAGCAGGTCCTCCACCCCGGGCCGCTGCGGATCGATCCGCATCCGGGAGCTGGAGATGCCCTCCTCGAACAGCGCCTTGCGCGCTTGGTCGAACGCGCTGTCGGTGCGGGTCCGGGCGCTGACGGCCCGCTTGGAAGCCATCCCGAAGGACTCCTTGTAAGCCCGCCCGTGCTCGTCGCGCAGCAGGTCGCCGGGCGACTCGTAGGTGCCGGCGAACCACGAGCCCACCATCACCGAGGCGGCACCGGCCGCCAGCGCGAGCGCGACGTCCCGCGGGTGGCGCACGCCGCCGTCGGCCCACACGTGCTTGCCCAGCTCGCGCGCCGCCGCGGCGCATTCGGCGACCGCGGAGAACTGCGGGCGGCCGACGCCGGTCATCATCCGCGTCGTGCACATCGCGCCCGGCCCTACGCCGACCTTGATCACGTCGGCGCCCGC
>NZ_JAFRFW010000001.1:0-3861 GCF_017434145.1 Saccharopolyspora sp.
CACCCAGCCGCGCAGGCTGGCCGCGCGCACCGTGGCCGAGCGGGTCGCCGAGGAGCTCGGCACCGGGCTCGGCGACGCGGTCGGCTACCAGGTGCGGTTCACCGCGCGCACCGGCGATGCCACGCTGGTCAAGCTGATGACCGACGGCATCCTGCTGGCCGAGATCCAGCGCGACCGGCTGCTGCGGCAGTACGACACGCTGATCATCGACGAGGCGCACGAGCGCAGCCTGAACATCGACTTCATCCTCGGCTACCTCAAGGAGCTGCTGCCGCGCCGCCCCGACCTGAAGGTGATCATCACCTCCGCGACGATCGACCCGGACCGGTTCTCCCGGCACTTCGACGACGCTCCGGTGGTGGAGGTCTCCGGGCGCACCTACCCCGTCGAGGTGCGCTACCGGCCGCTGGTGGAGGAGTCCGCGGACCCGGACGAGCCGGTCGTCGAGCGGGACCAGCCGCAGGCCATCTGCGAGGCCGTCGGCGAACTGTCCGCCGAGGGCGACGGCGACGTGCTCGTGTTCCTCAGCGGGGAACGGGAGATCCGCGACACCGCGGACGCGCTGGAACAGCTGCGGCTGCGCAACACCGAGGTGCTTCCGCTGTACGCGCGGCTGTCCGCGGCCGAGCAGCACCGCGCGTTCCAGCCGCACACCGGCCGCCGGATCGTGCTGGCCACCAACGTCGCGGAGACCTCGCTGACGGTGCCCGGCATCAAGTACGTGATCGACCCGGGAACCGCGCGGATCTCCCGCTACAGCTTCCGCACCAAGGTGCAGCGGCTGCCGATCGAGCCGATCTCGCAGGCGTCGGCGAACCAGCGCAAGGGCCGCTGCGGCCGGGTCTCCGAAGGCATCTGCATCCGGCTGTACTCCGAACAGGACTTCTTGGCGCGCCCGGAGTTCACCGATCCGGAGATCCTGCGCACCAACCTCGCTTCGGTGATCCTGCAGATGACCTCGCTGGGGCTCGGCGACATCGGCTCGTTCCCGTTCGTGGAGCCGCCGGACAGCAGGCAGATCACCGACGGCGTGCACCTGCTGCACGAGCTGGGCGCGCTGCAGGAGTCCAAAAAGGACGCCCGGCGCGAGAACGGTTCCGGCCGCAAGCTGACCGAGGTGGGCCGCACGCTCGCGCGGTTGCCGATCGATCCGCGGCTGGCGCGGATGGTGCTGGAAGCCGAGCGCAACGGCTGCCTGCACGAGGTCCTCGTGATCGCCGCTGCACTGTCCATCCAGGACCCGCGGGAGCGCCCGGCGGAGCACCAGCAGGCGGCGGGCGAGAAGCATTCCCGGTTCAGCGACTCCGAATCCGACTTCCTGGCGTTCGTGCACCTGTGGCGCTACCTGCGCGAGCAGCAGCGGGAGCTGTCGTCGAACCAGTTCCGCAAGCTGTGCAAGGCGGAATTCCTGAACTACCTGCGCGTGCGCGAGTGGCAGGACCTCTACTCGCAGCTGCGGCAGATGGCGAACGGGCTGGAGATGTCGCTCAACGACGAGCCCGCCGACGCCGCGCGCGTGCACCAATCGCTGCTTTCCGGGCTGTTGTCGCACATCGGGCTCAAGGACACCGACAAGAAATCCGGCAAACCGCAGCGCGGCGCCACCGAATACCTCGGCGCGCGCAGCGCGAAGTTCGCCATCTTCCCCGGTTCTTCGCTGTTCAAGAAGCCCCCGCAGTGGGTGATGGCCGCCGAGCTGGTGGAGACCTCCCGGCTGTGGGCGCGGGTGGTGGCCCGGGTCGAACCGGAGTGGATCGAGCGGCTGGCCCAGCACCTGGTCAAGCGCAGCTACAGCGAACCGCACTGGGAGAAGAACCGCGCCGCCGTGGTGGCCAGCGAGAAGGTCACGCTCTACGGCGTGCCGCTGGTGGCGGGCCGCAAGGTCACCTACGGCAAGGTCGACCCGCAGCTGAGCCGGGAGCTGTTCATCCGGCACGCGCTGGTGGAAGGGGACTGGGACACCGATCACCGGTTCTTCCACGACAACCGCAGGCTGCTGGCCGAGGTCGAGGCGATGGAGGAACGCGCCCGCCGCAGGGACATCCGGGTCGACGACGAGACGCTGTTCGAGTTCTACGACCAGCGCGTCGGCGCGGACGTGGTCTCCGGGCGGCACTTCGACAGCTGGTGGAAGAAGACCCGCCGCGAGCAACCGGACCTGCTCAACTTCGAGAAGTCCATGCTCATCAACCAGGAATCCGCGCGGGTCACCGGCCACGACTACCCGGACACCTGGCAGCAGGACGGGCACCGGCTGGCGCTGACCTACCAGTTCGAGCCGGGCGCGGACGCCGACGGCGTCACCGCGCACATCCCGCTGCCGGTGCTCAACCAGATCGAACCGGCCGGGTTCGACTGGCAGATCCCGGGGTTGCGCGAGGAATTGGTGGTGGCGCTGCTGAAGTCGCTGCCGAAGTCGTTGCGCCGCAACTTCGTTCCGGTTCCCGACCACGCGCGGGCCGCGCTGGACCGGATGCCGGTGATGGCGGCGCCGCTGCCGGACGCGCTGGCCGAGCAGCTGCGCCGGATGACCGGCGTGACCGTTGCGCCGCAGGACTTCGACTTCGACTCGGTGCCCGAGCACCTGAAGATGACCTTCCGCGTCATCGACGGAAAGGGCGGCAAGGCCGGGGAATCCAAGGACCTCGGCGAGCTCAAGCGCCGGTTGCGGCCGAAGTTGCGCGCGGAGATCTCCGCGGCCGCCGACTCGGTGGAGCGCTCCGGAGTGCGTTCGTGGGACTTCGGCGAACTTCCGCAGACCTTCGAGAAGGACCGCGGCGGCAACGCGGTGAAAGCTTACCCGTCCCTTGTGGACGAAGGGGACAGCGTCGCGGTCCGGATGTTCGACACCGAGCACGAGCAGCGCCGCGCGCTGTGGCAGGGCACCCGCAAGCTGCTGCTGCTGAACCTGCCGTCGCCGGTGAAGTCGTTGCAGCGCGGCATGAGCCCGCGCACCCGGCTGGTGCTCAGCGCCGCACCGCACGGCGATGTGGTGCAGGTGCTCGAAGACTGCCGCAGCGCCGCGGTCGACAAACTCGTCGCGGACGCCGGTGGTCCGGTGTGGACGCAGAGCGGTTTCGCCGCGCTGCAGGAGCGGGTGCGCGGCAGGCTCGGCGAGGTCGCCGCGGACGCGGCTGCCAGGACCGAGCGGGTGCTCGCGGTGGCGCAGCGGGTCGATTCGGCGCTTGCCGAACGGTCCCGGTCGATGCCCGCGGAGTCGCTGGCCGATGTCAAGGAACAGCTGGAAGGGTTGCTGCATCCCGGTTTCGTCACCGAGTTCGGCTGGGACCGGTTGCCGGACGTGGAGCGCTACCTGCGGGCTCTCGAGCAGCGGCTGGAGAAGGTGCAGCACCATCCGCAGCGCGACCGGGACCGGCTCGCGCAGGTCGACGACGTGCAGGAGCGCTACCGGGACGCGCTCGACGCGCTGCCCGCCGGGCGCTCGCCGGGCGAGGAGCTCCTGCGGGTCGGCTGGATGATCGAGGAGTTCCGGGTCTCGCTGTTCGCCCAATCCCTCGGCACCCCGCACCCCATTTCCGCCAAACGCATCCACCGCGCCTTGGACGAACTCACCCGCTGACCGGCTTCGCCGCCCGACACGCCCCGCCGCCACTCAACAGAACGCCTACCACCGCGTGCGAAATAGATCGGAATGGTCCGTTCACTCGGAAAGATCGAGTGGCGACACGGGGGAGTGGCCGGAATCAGCGGCGGTCGAGGACGTTGCCGGTCGCGATCTTGGGGCGGGCCAGCGCGGGGTGTGCGCCGGGGACCGCGGCTGCGTAGACCGCGGCGGTGCCTGCGGCGATGGTGTGCCAGTCGAAGTCGTTGCGCAGCCGGGACTTCGCCCGCCGCGCCCGG
>NZ_JAFRFW010000345.1:0-2106 GCF_017434145.1 Saccharopolyspora sp.
CGCTCGAGGATGGCGTTGCGCGCCGTTGCCCATTGCATGATCTGCCCGCGCTGTTGCGGCAACGCATCGCCGGGCAGTGCGTTCAGGTACTGCTGGGCCCGCTGCAACGAGTCGTCGATGCGGGAAGCCAGCTGCTCCTTCTCGTCACCTCGCGGATCGAGCGAAGCGAGCGCGGGGTTCAGATCGGGTTCCCCGGTAGCGACCGAGCCTTCCGCGGAATGCTGCACCCAGCCCTGCGGGTCCTGCTCGACCCGCAGCCGGCCGTCCGGGCCGACGGTGTGCCGGACCGCCACGAAGCGACCGTCCGCGGTGAACGCCACCTGCGGTGCGGTCAGCACCGTGTCGAAGGTGTCGGTGAAACCGGGGAACCAATCGGTCCGCGCAGCGCCGGACATGGCCAGCACCACCGGCTTGCCGTGGCCGATCCCCCGGTACCGGAGGTTTCCGGCGAACAGGTTGCCGTCCAGCGTTCTGCCGTTCCAGAGGCTGATCCGCTCGGTACCCGCTGCCAGATCGGCCAGCACCAGGTCGGCGCCCGGGTGACTCTGCGCGGTCTGCGCCACCTGCACGGCCGTGGCGACCGGCCGGCCCGCGGCCGGGAAGTACAACCCGCGGTCCCCGGGCAATCCGACCGTCTGGGACCGCAAGTAGAAGTCGCTGTTGCCGTCGCCCTTCCACGGGTCGGTCGCCGCGAACAGCTCCACCGCCTGCTGCTGCGACTCCGGACTCATCGGCAGCAGGCCCAGCAACTGCGCCAGCTGCGGCAACCCGGCGGGCGAGTGGCCGAGCAGCAGCGGAGCGGCGAGCAGCTGC
Organism: Saccharopolyspora sp.; assembly: GCF_017434145.1. Taxonomy (NCBI): domain Bacteria; kingdom Bacillati; phylum Actinomycetota; class Actinomycetes; order Pseudonocardiales; family Pseudonocardiaceae; genus Saccharopolyspora; species Saccharopolyspora sp. The sequence goes on from NZ_JAFRFW010000345.1 coordinate 814, forward strand.
TCGAGCTGCGCATCGATCGACGGATCCTTGGCCGCCGCGAGCATCGCCGCGCTCAACTCGGCGTGCGCCTGCCACACGCCCTTGTCGACGCTGCCGGCCCAGAACCGGAACTCCACCCGGTGCGCAGCGGAGTCCGGCCCGACGTGCTGGAAGTTCAGGGCGTCGAACTTGCCGCGGCTGAGCTTGCGCACGTCCTCGAACGAGGACACCGCCGAGGGATCGGGCGGCAGCGGGTTCGGCCCCACCAGCTTGATCGGCCGCTGGTTCGCGTGATTCGGGTAGTTGCCCAGCCGGTACAGCACCGACTCGAACACCTTGCCCAGCCGCGCGAGCCGCAGGTATTCGGGCGGCGTCAACATTTCGGTGGAGCTCACGTTGACGTGGCCGCCCATGTTCTCGGCGTACCCGTCGGCATCCCAGACCAGGTCCATGACGTCGCCGAAGTTCTCCCAGGCCCGGGGTTCGGCACCGGGAGTCAGGACCGGCGAGACCAGCTCCGCCGCATCGAGGTCCGAGGTTTCGGTGAGCATCGCCCACTTGCCCTCGCGGTGGGCTTCCTCCACCTCCGCGTCCCCGGACTCGAGCAAGCCCTGCTCGTCTTCCCAGTTTGCGAGGTCGCGCTCGGCGAGCTTGTTGCCGAGCTCGTTCACCTTCTGGTCGAAGTCCGCGCTGTCGACCTGGAACTCCACCTCGAAACCGAACTGCACGTCCGGGCGGGAGCTGACCCCGCCGGGGACACCGTCGCGGTAGAACTGCGGCGATACTTCGCCCAACTGCGCGCGGGTGTTCGCGGCCTGGCGGTAAATGTGCGCGATCTGCTGGGAACGTTGCGCGGCCACCTGCTCGTGCAAGCCGTGCGCGCCGTCCACCATGGTCCGCAGCCGGTTCGTGGGCGTTCTGCTGAAGGTGCCGCGTTCCGCCGCCTCCTGCCAGGTAACGACCTGCTCGCGCAGACCGGGGAAGAACTGGCCCGGCAGCACCGCCAAGTGCCGGGACAGCGCGCCGGTCAGATCCGCCAGTCGGGAAGTTAAACGGGCGTGTTCGCGGGCGTCGCCGGGCAGCTGAACCCGATCGCCTTCCTGCGACCCGAGCTGCTCCGGGTCGGCCCGGTGCACCTCGCCCGGCGGGGCCTGCTGGGTACCGGTGATCAGTCCACCGCCGTTGCCGGGTTCCTCGGGCTGCGCGCTGAAGACGTTGCTCATCCCGAGGTTTTGCAGCGCGCGCTCGAAGGACCGGTTCTCGAGCGCGTCGTGCAGCGCCGTGTCCAGCGACTGGCCGGTGTCGTCCAGGAAA
>NZ_JAFRFW010000346.1:0-1631 GCF_017434145.1 Saccharopolyspora sp.
CCGGTGGCCGATGCCGCGGCCGTCGCGGGCTCGGATGCGTAAGCCGCTCGTGCGTCCAGGAAAGGATGGGTTCTCCAGATGAGCACCAAGTTTTCGGTAACCAACAACGCCGTCGGGCAGGCCGCGAGCAAGCTCGACGACGACGCCGCGCAGCTCGAACAGCTCGCGCAGCGGCTGTCCTCGGCGCTGGAGGAACTCATGCCGCACTGGAAGGGCCAGGGCGCGACGGCGTTCCAGCAGCCGAAGGAGCAGATCACCCAGGGCGCCAAGCAGTGCGCCACTGCTGCCCGGGCGCTGCAGGGCAAGGTCGCCCAGGCCGGGCAGTCCTACCAGACCGGGGAGCAGGACCAGGCTTCCCAGATCAAGAGCCAGGCCGCCGGTATGGACCCGGCGAAGTTCAACTTCTGACCGGCGTACGCGACCGACCGGAGCAGACCTCGAGGGAGATGCGATGACCAGTGGCGTGTTCGGGTACGACGAATCGGCCGGGCAGGAGGCCGCCCAGGCCGTGCAGGGCGTGCTGGGCGAGATGCAGGCGCTGATGGACAAGATGCGCGGGGACATGAACCAGACCACGGCCAACTGGGAGGGCGACGAGTCCGGCCAGTACCAGGGGATCATGGGTCAGTTCAATTCCGGTGCGCAGCAGGTCAGCGGCGGGATTGAGCAGATCAAGTCGATGATCACGGGCACGACCGACGCGGTCGGTTCGATGCGCGGTCAGGTCCGCAAGGCCCTCGGCAGCTGACCGGTCGCGCGCCGCCGCGAAAACCCAATAGGCACAACGAAAACGGACCCCGCGACGGTTTCGCCGCGGGGTCCGTTCTCGCGTTCCGCCTCAGATCAGGCTCTGCACCCAGGTGATGCCGCCGGCGGCCACGAACGCCAGCGGCGGGATGGCGACGACCGCGAGCGTGTCGAGGACGTTGAGCACGCGGCGCATCCGGGCCGCGGTCACGTCGTCGAGGCTCGTGCGGGCGGCGACTAGCAGGACCGCGGTCAGCACGACGAGGATGCCCAGCGCCACCCACGGGCCGACCGCGGGCAGGTTGATCGTGATGCCCAGCGCGGTGACCACGACCCCGAACACCGCCGCCAGCAGAAGCGGCAGCACGTGCGCCGCACGGGAGAACAACCGCGCGCGCAGTGCGAAGGCGGCCGCGGCCAGGAACGCCAGCACCACCGCCAGCGGCTCACCGGTGGTCGCCAGGCCGAACTCCACGACGCTGAGCACTACCGCGACCCCGGCCACCAGGCCGACGAGGATCCGGTGACCGTGGTGCACCGACTCGGTGATCTGGCCCCGCGCGGGGGAATTGCCGTCCTCGTGCGCGCGGGCCAGCCGCACCAGCGAGGACTGGCTCACCGCGAGCTGCGGCGCCAGCCCGAGCGCGAACAAGCCGAGCACGAGCAGGATTCCGCACACGGTGACCATCGGCAGCCCCGCGAGCAGCGACACGGACCCGATCGCGCCGAGCGCGAGCAGCGTGCAGCCGGCGGCCACCACCGCCTGGATCTTGTTGTCGCTGATGAAGAACAACGCCAGCCCGATGCCCGCGGTCGTCAGCGCCAGCATGACTTGCCCCGCCGGGCTCAGCTGCAGCCCGGCGCCCAGCGCGTAGCCGATCATC
>NZ_JAFRFW010000032.1:0-2700 GCF_017434145.1 Saccharopolyspora sp.
GTCGGCTCGTTGATGATGCGCAGCACTTCGAGCCCGGCTATCTGCCCGGCTTCCTTGGTGGTCTGGCGCTGCGCGTCGTCGAAGTAGGCCGGCACGGTCACGACGGCGTCGGTGACCTCTTCGCCGAGGTAGTTCTCGGCGTCGCGCTTGAGCTTCATCAGCACCCGGGCGCTGATCTCCTGCGCGGTGTAGGCCTTGTCGTCGATCGTGGTCTTCCAGTCGGTGCCCATGTGCCGCTTGACCGACCGGATGGTGCGGTCGACGTTGGTCACCGCCTGGTTCTTCGCGGGCTGCCCGGTCAGCAGCTCGCCGCTGCGGGCGAAGGCCACCACCGACGGGGTCGTGCGCGAGCCCTCCGAGTTCGCGATCACCGTCGCGTCGCCGCCTTCGAGCACGGCGACGACCGAGTTCGTCGTGCCCAGATCGATGCCCACCGCTCGGCCCATCTGCGGCCCCCCTCCGGATCGGCTGCGGGCAGCACCGCTGCTCGGCGCCCGCTGGTGGCTCCGCGTCCCAGCCTCGGCGCCCCGCGCGGGTGCCGGATAGGGCAGAACGTCCTGGCACGGCGGGGAAAACGGTTGCGGGTTAACCCTCGGCGATGGCCAGCAGGCGCTCGACCGTGCTCCAGTTGCGGGAGGTCGCGGTAACCCCGAGCCGCCGCTCCAGCCAGGATTGCGAAACGCGCGTGTTGCGCACCCCGTCCGGGCACCACACGAACACCTCGCGCTCGCCGAACCGCACGAGTTCCGGTTCCGGCGGCTCCAGCGCGGCGAACCGGTCCGGATCGGGTTTCGCGGACAGGAACGTGACGAGGTATTTGGCCGGGTCGGTCGCGACGCCCGCGAGTGGATCGGCGGTGATCAGCGCGGCCAATTCGTCGCGGGTGCGCACCAGCACCGGGACCTCGATGCCGAACCGGCTCGCGATGCCCTCCGCGATGACCCGTTCGGCCGCATCCGCGGAGATCGTGGCGGAGAACACAACATTGCCGCTCTGCAGGTGCGTGGCGACCTCGCCGAACCCCAGCGCGGCCATTTCCCCGCGCAGCTCGGCCATCGGCACGCGGTTGTGTTTGCCCAGGTTGACGCCCCGCAGCAGGGCGATCTGACGCTGCCGCACGGAAACCCCCTCGCCGTCCGCGGCCGGCTCGCTCCGGAACGCGCAGTGATGATCGTCGCGGGCAGCATGCCTCCCGCCCCCGACAACGCTCTCTTAAAGTCCGGCGGAGGAACCCGCGATGCAGCGAGGAGGCCGGTCGTGGACAGCGCGGTGCAAGTGACCGGGACGCGGCAGCGCCAGGCGTGGCAGGACGGCGTGCTGCCGCCGGTGGAGAAGGTCCGCGACGGCCTCTGGTCGATCCCGGTGCCGATCCCGGACAACCCGCTGCGCTACACGCTCATCTACGCCTTCGAGCTGCCCGACGGCGTCGCGCTGGTCGACGCCGGGTGGGACGCCGAGGACTCCTGGCTGGCCCTGGTCGCCGGGCTGCGCACCGCCGGTTACGAACCCGCGGACGTGCGGGCGGTGCTGGTCACGCACACGCACCCGGACCACTTCGGGCTGGCCGGACGGGTGCGGGAGGCATCCGGAGCCTGGATCGGGATGCACGAGGCCGACGCCGCGCAGGTGCGCCCGGACGATGCGCTCACCGACTCGATCACCCGCCGCGCAGCGGCGCAGCTGACCGACGCGGGCGCGCCCCGGGACGTGGTCGGTGAACCGCACGGCCTGTCCCGCGCCCACCTGCTCGAAGACGGCGCGGAAGTGCTCATCGCCGATCACGACCGCATCGACCTGCCCGGCTGGGACCTGCGCGCGGTGTGGACGCCGGGGCACACGCCCGGGCACCTGTGCTTCCACGAGCGCGAGCACGGGCTGCTGCTGTCCGGTGATCACGTGCTGCCGCGGATCAGCCCGAACATCTCGCTGTACCCGGGCCAGCTCGGCGATCCGCTGGGGCGCTACCTGGACTCGCTGCGCGCGGTCGGCGAGATCGACGCCGACGAGGTGCTGCCAGCGCACGAATACCGCTTCCGCGGCCTGGACGCGCGGGTCGCTTCGCTGCTGGAGCACCACGGCGAGCGGCTCGCGGAGGTCGAACGCGCGGTGGCCGCGAACCCGGGCAGCACCGGCTGGGACGTGACGACCCGGCTGCACTGGTCGCGGCCGTTCGAGACGCTTTCGCAGTTCCTCAAGCGGCACGCGCTGCGCGAGTCGCTGGCGCACCTGGTGCTGCTGGAAACGCACGGGCGGCTGCGGGCCTCGGATGAGAAGATCACCCGATGGTTCGCCGCGAACGGTCGAACTTGACCGTTTTTTCGCGAACGGGTACCACTCGCAGCGGGGTGGTGCATCAGGTGCCGCGCCGACGACGCGGCGGCAACGGAGGGACACGCGCGTGACTGAGAGCGTCCGCACCGATTTCGGCGACGGCATCGCCGTGATCACCATCGACCGGCCGGAGGCGAAGAACGCGGTCGACAAGAGCGTCGCCGAGGGGCTCGCCGCGGCCGTCGACGAATTCGAGGCCCGCAAGGACCTCACCATCGCGATCCTCACCGGCGCGGGCGGCACGTTCTGCGCGGGCATGGACCTGAAGGGCTTCGCCCGCGGCGAGCGGCCCTCCATCCCGGGGCGCGGCTTCGGCGGCGTCACCGAGCGCCCGCCGCAGAAGCCGCTGATCGCCGCGGTCGAGGGGTA
>NZ_JAFRFW010000347.1:0-4865 GCF_017434145.1 Saccharopolyspora sp.
CACGCGTTCCTGCTGATGACCGGGCTGATGCTCGCCACAGCGCTCGCCACGGCGATGCTGCCGAGAACGGAGCGCACCGAAGCGGTGGCGAGCTGAGCGTTGGGTTCGAGAAGCGGCGCCAGCCGGTTGCGATGTGCTCAGCCCGGCCACCGGCGCGAACTCCCCGAGCAGCTCCTAGTCCTGCTTCGGTTCGCCGACGTCGAGAGCGGCCTCGGCCGCGGCGTCCGGGCCCTGCTCGAGCAGGACGGTGAAGCCTTCCTCGTCCAGCACCGGAACCTTGTGCTGCACCGCCTTGTCGTACTTGGACCCCGGGTTGTCGCCCGCGACGACGAACGCGGTCTTCTTCGACACCGACCCGGCCGCGCGGCCGCCGCGGGCCATGATGAGTTCCTTGGCCTCGTCCCGGGAATAGACGTTCAGCGAACCCGTGACCACAATGGACAGACCGGTGAGCGTGCGGGGCACCGACTCGTCGCGCTCATCGGCCATCCGCACCCCGGCTTCGCGCCACTTGCGCACGACCTCGCGGTGCCAGTCCACTTCGAACCACTCGCGCACCGCGCCCGCGATCGTGGGGCCGACGCCGTCGACCGCGGCGATGTCCTCCTCCGCGGCCTGCTCGATCCGCTCCATGGAGCCGAATTCGCGGGCCAGCGCCTGCGCCGCGGTCGGTCCCACGTGCCGGATGGACAGCGCCACCAGCACCCGCCACAACGGCTTGCGCTTGGCCGCCTCCAGGTTCCCCAGCAGTTTCGCGCCGTTCGCGGAGAGGTTGCCCTCCTTGGTCCGGAACAGGTCGGTGGCCAGCAACTTCTGCTCGTCGAGGTGGAACACGTCGCCCTCGTCGACCAGCGCGCCGGCACCCAGCAGCGCGACCGCCGACTCGTAGCCCAGCACCTCGATGTCGAAGGCGCCGCGCCCGGCCAGGTGGAACAACCGCTCGCGCAGCTGCGCCGGGCAGGAGCGGGCGTTCGGACAGCGGATGTCCACGTCGCTCTCCTTCTGCCTGCGCAGCGCGGTGCCGCACTCCGGGCACTCGGTGGGCATCACGAACTCGCGCTCGCGGCCGTCGCGGACGTCCACGACCGGGCTGAGCACCTCCGGGATCACGTCGCCCGCCTTGCGGATCACCACCCGGTCGCCGATCAGCACGCCCTTGCGGCGCACCTCGTCGGAGTTGTGCAGCGTGGCCATGGACACCGTCGAACCGGCGACCTGCACCGGCTCCATCTCCGCGTACGGGGTGACCCGGCCGGTGCGGCCCACGTTGACCTTGATGTCGCGCAGCACCGTGGTGGCCTGCTCCGGCGGGTACTTGTAGGCGATCGACCAGCGCGGGGCGCGGGAGGTGGTGCCGAGCCTGCGCTGCAGCGAGACCTCGTCGACCTTGACCACCACGCCGTCGATCTCGTGCTCGGCGGTGTCCCGGTTCTCGCCCCAGTAGCCGATGAGCCGCACGATCTCGTCCACTGTGGACAACACTTGGGTGTGCCGGGAGACCGGCAGGCCCCACGCCTTCAACGCGGCGTAGGACTCGGACTGCCTGCTCGGCTCGAAACCCTCGCGCTTGCCGAGGCCGTGGCAGATCAGCCGAAGCGGACGGGTGCGCGTCACCCGCGGATCCTTCTGCCGCAGCGAACCCGCCGCCGCGTTGCGCGGGTTGGCGAACGGCGCCTTGCCGGACTCGACCAGGGCGGCGTTGAGGTCGGCGAACTCCGAGACGCGGAAGTACACCTCGCCCCGGACCTCCACCAGCGCCGGCACCGGGAAATCGGCGGTGCCGGTGAGCCGGTCCGGCACGTCGGCCATGGTGCGCACGTTGAGCGTGACGTCCTCGCCGGTGCGCCCGTCGCCGCGGGTCAGCGCGCGTTCCAGGCGGCCGTCCCGGTAGAGCAGGTTGATCGCCAGCCCGTCGATCTTGAGCTCGCACAGGTAGTGCGCGTCCGCGCCGACCTCGCGCTCCACCCGGTCCACCCAGGTGCGGAACTCCTCGGTATCGAAGGCGTTGTCCAGGCTGAGCATCCGCTCCAGGTGGTCAACGGCGTTGAACTCGGTGGCGAAGGTGCCGCCGACCATCTGCGTCGGCGAGTCCGGTGCGCGCAGCGCCGGGTGCTGCTGCTCCATGCGCTGCAGCTCGACGAACCGCTCGTCGAACTCCGAGTCGGCGATCGTCGGCGAGTCCAGCACGTAGTAGCGGAACTGGTGCCCGCGCACCTCCTCGACGAGGGCCTGGTAGCGCTCGCGCACATCCGCGGGCACGTCCTCGATGCCCTCGGTGCGCGCGGCTGCCGCGGGGTCGTCGGGCAGTTCGGTGGCGCGGTCGCCGTCGTCGGCCGGGTTCTGCTGGACGCTCTCGCCGGAGTCGGCACCGGCCCGCTTCTTGCTGGTCACGCCCGAAAGCCTAACCAGCCGTCCGGACCGTTCGCGCGGATCACCTCCGCTGCCGCCCGCCGGCGGGGCTACCCGGTGCTTTTCGGCGCGAACGGACCGCTGGACCGGCCAGGACGGGCGAACGGGACCGCTCGCGCCGGAAGAAGTTGCGCGGATCGGGCGGCGGTGCGGGCGTGTCGGCCGTCAGGGGTCGCTGAACGAACGGATCGGCGAGCGAACGGGTCGCCCGACTGGTCCGGGGCGACCGGGTCGCTCACTCCGAGCTGTTCGGGTCGTCGAGGCGACGGACCAGGTCGCGGAACTCCAGCAGGCCCACCGCCCCGGTCGGTTCCGCCTCGGCGGTCTCCACCCGGCCCAACCGGTCGGCGGCCAGCCGTTCGCCGAGCGCGGCGTCCAGCGGCAGGAACGTCAGCGCCGAACGCGCCTCGGACTCCAAACCGGCGAAACCGGGGTGGTAGACCGCCACGTCCACCAGCCCTTCGCCCTCGTCGACGCGCGCGAACACCCGCACCTCGTCGAGCGCGTAGCGCCGGTCGCGGAGGTTGACCGTCACCTGCGTCGGGTCCGGCACCGGCGGAACCGAGTCGTGGTACTCGAACAGGGCGTCGGCCTCCGGGGCGGCCGCCTTCCACGCGTCGGTGTAAGGCCGCAGCTCCGGATCGGCCTGCGCGCTGATCACCAGCGCGTACACCGCCTCTTCGCCTTGCTCGACGGAGAACGTGAGGTCCGGGTGCACGCCCGCGACGGCCTCGGCGAGCTGGTGGTCGAAGCGCTGCGGGGCGCCTTCGCCGAGGGCGGCGGCGACCTCCGGCAGCAGTTCTTCCCAGCGGCGCCAGAACTCATCGGCCTTCGCACGCGCATCGGCGGTGACTCCGGATTCCGGCGCGGTGTCGAGCGGTGCGGCGCCGGTCGACGTGCCATCGGCACCGGCTTCCGCGGCCTCGGCTGCGTCGGCATCGGCACGGCGGCGGCGCAGGAACCTCATCATGCGCTCATTGTGCAAGCCGCCGCCGCCCGCCGTGGCGATTCCCGCCGATCCGCATCGAGTCCGCGGCGGGCGCCCGCGCGGCTTCGTCAGCAGTGAACGGGCCGTTCGCCCGCTCCCATCGGTCCAGCGGTTCGCACTTCGGACGAGTGGGGGTCAGAACAGGGCGGCCGCGGCCAGGTCGGAGATGGTGGCCTGCTCCAGCCGGAGCCTGCGGGACTCGGCCAGCGTCCCGAGCAGGCCCGCCAGCGGATCGTCGTTGGTGGCCTGCCGCAGCACCTCCAGCGCGCGCACGCGGGCGCGGTCGGCGCTGGTGGCCGGACCGCGGTGCAACTCCCAGCGGCGCAGCCGCACGAGCTCACCGATCCGCCCGGCGTCGAACTCCGCGCCGGTTTCCAAGGCCCGCAACGTCTCGGTCACCTCGGGCCACTCGAACCCGTCGGCCACGTCCAGCACGTACCGCGCCACACCCACCGCGGCCCGCCCGCACCTCGACGACCCTGCGCGGCGGAGTTCGCTCAGCAGCGCCGCCGAATCCGGGTGCTCGGGCCAGATGCGCGCCAGCCCGACCTCGTCCAGCAGCTCCTCCGGGGAGGCGGGCAGGTCCTGCGGCCAGGGCGCGACGGGGTAGGTGAGGAAATCGCCTTCCAGCCACTCCGGGGTGAGCGGGCATCCGGTGATCCGGGCGGCGAGCGCGAGCATCAGCTCGACGCTGTTCTCACCCCGCTCCTCCGAGCCGCTGCCCGCCCACGGCAGCCCGGCGCGGATCTCCTCCAGCTCGTCCGGGGCGACGCCGAGCCGGTACTCCGGCATCAACGCCTCGAACGAGGTGCGCACCGCCCCGTCCACCGCGTGCGAGAACCGGGTGAGCCCGTTGACGTCCCAGAACGCCGACACCGCCGCGGTGCCCGCGCTGACGCGCCGCAGCACCTCGCGGCGGGTGCCCTGCAGCCCGCCGTCCTCGGCCACCAGCGTCCAGCCGTCCCCGGTGCGCAGGCCGATCACCGGGTAGCGGTCCTGGTGCGCGAACGCTTCCTCGCAGAACTCGTCGAAGTCGAGCTTCTGCACGTGCTCGGTGACCGCACCGAAGCCGCGCCCGACGCGGTCCGCGTCGACGCCGCGCACGAAGGTCAGGCAGGCGGCGTCCTGGATGGTGCTGCGGTGCACCCAGGAGAACCGCGCCACTTCGCCGGTGTTGGACACGACGTTTTTCCTACCACCGTTGAAACATCCGAGTGACCCGAACCGCATAAATTGATCTTGCATGATCGGTCCGCGGGAACCCCGAAGCGCATCCGACCGCGGGCCTCGGCGGCCGGATGACCTCGCAAGGCCCTCAGCGGTGCGCCTCCTCCTGGAAAACCTCGGTGAGATCCCGCACCAGCCCGAACGCCCGCCGCGCCCAGTCCGGCGTCGCCCCGGCGAGGCCGCAAGCGGGGCTCACCATGCTGCGCTCGATCAGCACCCGCGGCCCGAAACCGAGTCGTGC
>NZ_JAFRFW010000348.1:0-3328 GCF_017434145.1 Saccharopolyspora sp.
CCCCGGACGAATCCGGGGCCGACCGCGCGGACCGCCGGGCGGGGCTCGCGCCGGAGCGGGCGCGGACCGGCATCGAACATCCCCATTCTGAAGGGCTGTTGAACCATGGCTAAGCAGATCACCTTCGACGAGGAAGCCCGCCGCTCGCTGGAACGCGGCGTCAACCAGCTCGCCGACACGGTGAAGGTGACCCTCGGCCCGCGCGGCAGGCACGTCGTGCTGGACAAGTCGTTCGGCGGGCCGCAGGTCACCAACGACGGCGTCACGATCGCCCGCGAGGTCGAGCTCGACGACCCGTACGAGAACCTGGGCGCGCAGCTGGCCAAGAACGTCGCCACCAAGACCAACGACGTCGCGGGCGACGGCACCACCACGGCCACCGTGCTGGCGCAGGCGCTGGTCAGCGAGGGCTTGCGCAACCTCGCCGCCGGTGCGAACCCGGCCTACCTGGGCAACGGCATCCAGGCCGCCGCCGACGCGGTCGAGGAGCAGCTCAAGGCGAAGGCCACCCCGGTCAAGGGCCGGGACAACATCGCCCAGATCGCCACCGTCTCGTCCCGCGACGAGAACATCGGCTCGCTGGTCGGCGAGGCGATGGAGAAGGTCGGCGACGACGGCGTGATCAGCATCGAGGAGTCCTCGACGCTGGCCACCGAGCTGGAGGTCACCGAGGGCGTCCAGTTCGACAAGGGCTTCGTCTCGCCCTACTTCGTCACCGACTCCGAGCGGCAGGAAGCGGTCCTGGAGGACCCGCAGATCCTGCTGCACCGGGAGAAGATCTCGAACATCCAGGAGCTGCTGCCGCTGCTGGAGAAGATCGCGCAGAACGGCAAGCCGCTGCTGCTGGTCGCCGAGGACGTCGAGGGCGAGGCGCTGTCCACCCTGGTCGTCAACGCGATCCGCAAGACCTTCAAGGTCGTGGCGGTCAAGGCCCCGTACTTCGGCGACCGCCGCAAGGCGTTCATGGACGACCTCGCCGCCGTCACCGGCGCGCAGGTCATCGCCCCCGAGGTCGGGCTCAAGCTCTCCGAGGTCGGCGAAGAGGTGCTGGGCAGCGCCCGGCGCGTCACCGTCACCAAGGACAACACCACGCTGGTCGACGGCCGCGGCAACAAGGACGACGTGCAGGCCCGCGTCGAGCAGATCCGCAAGGAGATCGAGGCCAGCGACTCCGACTGGGACCGCGAGAAGCTGCAGGAGCGGCTGGCCAAGCTGGCCGGCGGCGTCGCGGTGATCAAGGTCGGTGCGGCCACCGAGACCGAGCTCAAGGAACGCAAGTCCCGGATCGAGGACGCCGTCGCCGCGTCCAAGGCCGCCGCCGAGGAGGGCTCGGTGCCCGGCGGCGGGTCCAGCCTGATCCACGCGGCCAAGGTGCTCGAGGACGGCCTCGGCCGCACCGGTGACGAGGCCACCGGTGTCCGGCTGGTGCGCAAGGCGCTGGAGGCCCCGCTGTACTGGATCGCGCACAACGCGGGCGAGGAAGGCGCCGTCGTGGTCTCCAAGGTCCGCGACCTGGACTGGGGCTCCGGCTACAACGCCGCGACGCTGTCCTACGGCGACCTGATCGGGCCGGGTGTCGTCGACCCGCTGAAGGTGACCCGTTCCGCGGTCGCCAACGCGGCCTCCATCGCGCGCATGGTGCTGACCACCGAGAGCGCCGTGGTGGACAAGCCGGAGGAGGAAGAGGAGTCGGCCGGGCAGGGCCACGGCCACTCGCACTGACTCGGCGCTCCAACCGCCGGCGTTGTCGCAGCGCCGCGGTTACCGCCGGAAACGCGATCAGGGGCGGCACCCACGGGTGCCGCCCCTGATCTTTTTCGCGCCTGCCTCGGGTGCGAAGCGGATGACGCCCCTCGTTGTCATCCGGTTCGCCGTTCCCGGGTGGCGCCGCCACTGCCGCGCGCGGCCACCACGCCCGAGCCCGGAGCCGGGCCCTAGCTGTGCGACGGGCCCATCAACCGGCCAGTGCCGCGACCCGGCGCTTGCGGGTCTTGATGATGATCTCCCGCTCGGATTCGGAGAGCCCGCCCCAGATCCCGTAGGGCTCCTGCACCGCCAATGCGTGCCTGCGGCACTGCTCGAGCACCGGGCAGTGCTGGCACACCTCTTTCGCCTTCGCCTCGCGCCGCGCCCTGGCCGGGCCGCGCTCGCCGTCGGGATGGAAGAAGTACGCGCTGTCCATGCCGCGACACGAACCCTTGATCTGCCAGTCCCAGATGTCGGCGTTCGGGCCTGGAAGACGCCGAGTGTCCGCCATTGCGAAAACCACCTCCCACCGGTGGAGTCCCCTCCCTGCCGCGACGGGTTCGCCACGGCCTCGCATGATCCAAGGTAGAACCGCGCCAATACTTGTTCAACCCCTTTCGCGCCGAAAGCTGTTCACTGTCGAGTGATCTCTGACCGGTGGCATCCCGTCGGACGTGCTTGCCACCGGCCGCCGCGATCCGGAACATGGCCGGGTGACCATGCGCCAGGAACCCCTGATCGGGCGGCACGACGCCGTCCAGGAGGCCGATCCCGGACTTGCCGACCGCTCGGGCGGCCCGGCAGGGCGCGGCGAGGGGTCCGATCAGCTCGAAGATCACGATCGTCGGCCCGCGGAGATCATCGGCGAGCAGTGCGACGGCGCCGGTTGGCGTGAGATCGTTTCGCGTGCCTCCGGCGAACCGGGAGACGATCAACCAGTGGCGGAGCGGAACCAGCCGCGGCACCGCGCGGCCGACGAAGAACTCTGGCGCGAAGCGATCTCGGGCGCCGGGGTGGACGACCGGATGAGCGCAGGCGCCGACCCGGATGCAGCTGACCCCGATGCGGCTGCCGACGGGATCGAAGCGGGCAGCGCCGAATCGGTCGGCGCCGAAGTGATCAGCCTGGAAGCCGACGAGCCCCGGCTGACCGTCGCGGCCGTCGCGCGCAGGCTCGGCGTCGCTCCCGCGACCCTGCGGACCTGGGACCGCCGGTACGGATTAGGCCCCAGCGAGCACAGCTCCGGCAAGCACCGCCGCTACGGCCCGGAGGACGTGGCCCGGCTCGAACAGATGCAGCGCGCACTGCTGCGCGGCGCCGCCCCGGCCGAAGCGGCCCGGTACGCCCGCACGGTCGCGCCGCCTCCGCCGCGCGACTCGGCTGAACCCGCCACCGCTTCCCCCGGGTCCGCCGAGCCCGATCTCGTATCCGGCGTGCTGGATTCGCCCGCGGAGCTCGAAGTCGAGACCGCGTCGAACCCCGGCGGCCGCGGCCTGCGGCTCACCGGTGCCGGTCCCCGCGCGCGAGGTCTCGGCCGAGCCGTGCTGGCGTTGGACTCCTGGCATCTGCTGCGCCTGCTGCA
>NZ_JAFRFW010000033.1:0-2366 GCF_017434145.1 Saccharopolyspora sp.
CGTCGCCGTCGAGCGCTTCGGCCGGCTCGACGTGCTGGTCGGCAACGCCGGGGTCGCCAAGATCGGCTCGGTCGCCGACCTGGACACCGAGGGCTGGTCGGCGATGGTCGACGTGAACGTCAAGGGAATCCTGCACGGGATCGCCGCGGCGCTGCCGGTGTTCCGCCGTCAAGGCGGCGGCCACCTCGTCACCGTCGTCTCGACCGCCGGTTTGAAGATCGTCCCCACCCAGGCGGTTTACGCCGGGACGAAGAACGCGGTGCGCACTCTCCTAGAGGGCTTGCGGCAGGAGAGCACCGACGGGGTTCTGCGGACGACGTCGATCTCCCCTGGTTACGTCCGCACCGAGTTCGCCGACAACGCGGTCGACGATCCGGACGTGCGCGAGCAGGCCCGGCAGAACATGGCCGAGAACGGCATCGACCCCGCGGCGGTGGCACGGGCGATCGCGTTCGCCATCGACCAACCCGAGGACGTCGAAATCGGGGAGCTGACCATTCGGCCGACCAGTCAGGGCTGAGCGGGCCGTTCAGTGACGTGCGCGGGCACCGGCGGCCGCGTCCTTCTTGGACCACGCGGACCGGTCATCTGGCTCGACCGCCACCGCATCAAGCGCCGAGGTGCGGCGCGACGACAGCCGGCTACCCGGCTCCCACCGGCAGGTCGCTGCCGCGCCAAGTGGCCGCCAACTCCTGCACCGGCAGGTCGAGCGCTGCACCGAGGCAGATGATCGTGCCGAATCCGGGAGACGGCAGCCGCCCGGTCTCGATCTTGCGCAGGGTTTCCGGCGAGATGCCCGCCGCCTGCGCGACCTCGGTCGGGTCGCGTTCTGCTCGCGCGCGGCGAAGCAGGGCACCGAGGCGCCTGCCTGCTTCGATCTGCTCCGGTGTGAGCGGGTGGCGGACCATGCGCTCAGGGTACGGCTGGTATTACTTTACCGGCAAGTGTTAGGTTCCGGTATAACTATACCGACCAGGACGCGAGGTATCCGTGATCGAGCTGAAGACGCCTGCGGAGATCGAGAACATGCACGTGGCCGGGCGCTTCGTCGCCGAGGTGCTCTCCGATGTCGGCAGGCTCGCCGACGTGGGCGTCAACCTCATGGACATGGAGCACCACGTCCGCGGCATGATCGAACGGCGCGGTGCGGAGTCGTGCTACTGGGACTACGCCCCGTCTTTCGGCAAGGGGCCGTTCCGCAACGTCATCTGCCTGTCGGTCAACGACGCCGTGCTGCACGGCCTGCCGCACGACTACGCGCTGCGCGATGGCGACGTGCTCACAGCGGACCTCGCCCTGCGCGTCGACGGCTGGGCGGCCGACTCGGCGCGCACGGTCGTCGTCGGCACCCCGGCGGAGGAAGACCTGCGGATCATCCGCGCCACCGAGGAGGCGTTGGAAGCGGCGATCGAGGCCGCACGCCCGGAAAACCGGCTCGGCGACATCTCGGCGGCGATCTGGGCGGTGGCGCGCGATCACGGCTATCCGGTCAACACCGAGTTCGGCGGTCACGCCATCGGCCGCACCATGCACGAGGACCTGCACATCCCCAACAAGGGGCGGCCGGGCCGCGGCCCGAAGCTCCAGCCGGGACTGACGCTCGCGCTCGAGCCCTGGTTCGCCCGCACCACCGACCGGATCGTCTACGACCCCGACGGCTGGACCATCCGCTCGGCCGACGGCTCCCGCACGGCCCACTCGGAACACACGGTCGCCGTCACCACGGGCTCCCCGTTGGTACTCACCCGACGCGAACCGCAAAACCCCGCAACGAAGGGCGATTCCGGCGACCATCTGTCTACAACGGACGCTTGACGTTCCGGCGGCAGCCGCTTGGTCCGCAAGGCCCCTCAGCGCTGCACCTGCCTCGGACTCACCGAGTGCCGCCCACCGACTCGCATGTCCGAACAGGCCACCGACCGCGAGGATCGATCACCATGCCCGACCGCCACCTCATCGACGTGCACGTCCTGCTCACCCGCGGCGCTAAACTGCTGCTCACCAAGCGCCGGGGTGATGCCTTCGACGGGATGTGGCACCTGCCATCCGGCAAGCTCGACGCGGGCGAAGACGTCCGCACCGCTGCTACCCGCGAAGCGGAGGAAGAGGTCGGCGCGGTCATCGACCCCGCCGATCTAGCGCTCGTGCACACCTGCCACGTCAACGGTTCCGGGCAGGAGCCGCGGCTCGGCCTGTTCTTCGCCACCCGCAGTTGGACCGGCGAACCCGTCAACCGGGAGCCGGAGAAGTGTTCCGGCATCGGCTGGTTCGACCTGTACGACCTGCCCACCGAACTGATCGACTACCCGGCCGCCGGGATCACCGGCTACCGCAACGGCAACCCGTTCTCGATCATGGGATGGGAC
>NZ_JAFRFW010000349.1:0-4012 GCF_017434145.1 Saccharopolyspora sp.
CAGCGGACCGCCGCGCCGGAGCCGGACAACCTCGGGCAGGCGAAGCAGGCCGTGCAGGAGTACTACGGCGACCGCGAGGACGCCGCGGGCGAGCACCACGCCTCCCCCGGCAGCGCCTGGGACGTCGACACCGACCGGGAGGTGACCGACGCGCGGGCGTACCTGCAGCGTCGCCTCGCCGAAGGCGTGCCGAACCCGGCGATCGTGCTGGACGTGGACGACACCTCGGAGGTGACCTACGGCTGGGAGGCCGGGCGGGACTTCGGTTTCGACGAGGACGCGCAGCGCGAAGCCATCGAGAAGGGCGTGTTCGAGCCGATCGGGCACACCCGCGAACTGGCGCAGTGGGCCGCGGGGCACGGCGTGCGGGTCTACTTCATCACCGGCCGCGGGGAGAGCCTCCAGGACGCTTCGCTGCGCAACCTCGCCGGGGAAGGGTTCCCGAGCCCGGCCGGGGCGTTCTTCAAACCGGAGACGCACGCCCCGGACTACCTGCCGTGGGGGCTGGACTGCAGCACCGTGGAGTACAAGTCGGGCACCCGCGCGCACCTGGAATCGCAGGGCGCGCACATCTTGCTCAACATCGGCGACCAGCACAGCGACCTGCGGGGCGGGCACGCCGAGAAACCGGTGAAGCTGCCGAACCCGATGTACTACCTGCCCTGAGCGGGCGCGTGCGCGGGGTGCCGGGCCAGGTAGACGACGTCCGGTTCACCCCGCGCGACCGGGGTTTCGTGCACCGCGACCTCCCGGAAGGCGTTGCGCAGCGCCGCCTCGAACGCGGCCGACCGGTTCGCGCTCCAGAACGCGACGGCACCCGGGTCGCCGAGGCGTTCGCCGAGCCGGCCGAGCCGGGATCCGCCGTAGAGCGCGCCGTTCTCGGGCGTGGTGAGCCATTCCGGCCCGTTGTCGGTGTCCAGGCAGACCGCGTCCAGCGGCCCGTCGTCGCGGTCGAGCCATGCCGCGATGTCGCCGTGCACGATCCGGACGCGGGGATCGGCGGTGTTGCGCTCGGTGCGTTCCGGCAGGTAGGTGCGGTTCCACTCGATGACCTGGCGGTGGATCTCCACCACGATGATCTCGGCGGGAACCGGTGAGGCCACCGCCGCCGCCAACGAGAACCCGAAGCCGAGACCGCCGATGACCAAGCGCGCCCCGGGCGGCGCGACCGCGAGCACCCGCTCGACCATCGCCCGTTCCGAGCGGCCGTCGCGGGTGTCCATCAGGAACATGCCGCCGCTGATCAGTTCCAGTTCGGCGCCGCAGCGGCGCAGCACGAGCTCGCCGAGGCCGGTGCGGCTGCGTTCGAGCACCTGCGGTCGATCGTCGTGCTCGTCGTCGGTCATCCGGTCACCTCGTGCGGGTTCGGTCCACCTTCGGTTCGGGTGTGCGCCGGAGCGCGTTCACCGCCAGGTTACCGCCGCGCGGGCTCGATGATCACCCGCGAATTCCGCACCGCGATCTTGCGGGCGGTCGGAACGGTCGGAGAATCTGATCACTGTTCGCACCTCCCGCTTCCCGAACTGGGATCACCGGTTCCCCCGATCGGTGTTCCGACACTGCGCGGACCTCCACACATCGCGATTAGTATCGCTTCCGGATTTCTTTGATCGACCGATCGAATGATCGCAGTGCGCCAGTCGGAGGGATCTCATGCCGATTCCCGCGTCGCCTCGCCGCCGTGCCCGGTTCATGCCGCTGCTCGCGGCGCTGATCGGCGCGCTGGTCCTCGCAGGTTGCAGTGCCACCGCACCGCCGAAGCGAGTTCCCGCGCCTGCGCTCACGATCGAACCGGCGAACGCCGCCACCATCAACCCGCGGACTCCGATCACGGTCCGGGTCGCCGACGGCACGCTCACCGACGTCACCGTGACCAACACCGAAAAGGGCAACGCCGTGCGCGGCGAACTCAGCCCGGACGGGAAGACCTGGCGCAGCACCGAACCGCTCGGTTACGCCGCGCACGACGACGTGCTCGCGCACGCGCGCGGCGCCGACGGCAAACCGGCCGAGCAGCGCAGCGCGGTCGGCACCGTCGACCCGGCCGAGAAGTTCGAGGCCAACCTGATCCCGTCGCCGGACGCCGTGGGAGACGACGGCATCGGCGTCGGCCAGCCGATCGTCTTCCAGTTCACCAAGCCGGTGCAGGACAAGGCCGCGATCGAGCGGACGCTGGAGGTGCACAGCGATCCGGTCCAGCCGGGAGCCTGGCACTGGATCGACGACGAGAACGTGCACTACCGCCCGAAGGAGTTCTGGAAGCCGGGCACCACGATCCACGCCCGCGCCAACGTCTACGGCGCGGATCTGGGCGGCGGCGTGCTCGGCGGCTCGGACACCGCGCACACCTACCGGGTGCACGACGCGATGATCGCCAGGGCGGACGGGAAGTCCAACCAGATGCAGATCTTCCGCAACGGCGCGCTGATCAACACGATGCCGATCTCGATGGGCAAGAAGTCCTCGCCGACGCACGCGGGCACGCACGTCGTCTCGGAGAAGCGCGAAAGCATGATCATGGACTCGTGCACCTACGGGGTGTGCGACAAGAGCGATCCGGACTACTACCGGATGCGCGAGCGCTGGTCGGTGCGGGTGTCCAACAGCGGCGAGTTCGTGCACGAGAACCCGGCGAGCGTGGGCAGCCAGGGCAGCTCGAACGTCTCGCACGGCTGCATCAACCTCAACGGCGAGAACGCCCGGTGGTTCTTCCGCAACTTCGGATACGGCGACGTGGTCGAGGTGACCAATTCCGGCGGGCCGGAGCTGCCGGTGTGGGACCGCTACGGCGACTGGTCGATGGACTGGCAGCAGTGGCAGCAGGGCAGCGCGCTGAAGTAGCGCGCAGCCGTGCAGACTTTCCTGCCTTACTCGGACTTCGCGGCGAGCGCGCGGGTGCTCGACCGGCGCAGGCTCGGCAAGCAGCGGGTGGAGGCGGTGCAGGTGCTGCGCGCCTTGACCGTCTCCGGCTACGGCTGGCGACGGCACCCGGCGGTGCTGATGTGGTGCGGCTACGAAGAAGCGCTGACCTGCTACGGGCTCGTGGTGTGCGGGGTGTGGCAGGCCGGCGGCCGCGGTGACACCTGCGAGCCGAGCCTGCGCGCGGACTTCGCGGTCGCCACGGACCGCGATGCGGTCCGCACGCAGGCCGAACTCGGCAAGGCCGGTGAGCTGCCGCCGTGGCTCGGCCGGGCCGAGCTGCATCGCAGTCACCGATCCGCGCTGCTGCGCAAAGATCCCGAGCACTACGGCCGGTACTTCTCCGACGCCGATCCCGAGCTGCCCTACCTGTGGCCGTCCTCGGACCGCCCGGAACGGCCCGAGGAGCAGCGGGTCGCTCGGTGATCCGGGCGCCGTCTCGTCGGTTGGGAAGCTTGGCACCGCGCCCGCCGCACGGCCTACAGTGATCCGATCCGGCGATTTCCTTGGCACGATGGCGTTTTCCCGGGAGGGAGGCTGCGATGCGCGCGGCCGCGGGTTTCCGCGCCGTCCGGCGGCGCCACGTCGACCTGCTGCGGGTGATCAGCGCGCGGTGTCCGGGCGCACCCGACACCGCCACGTTCCCGCAAGCAGGAGAGGAATTCCCATGCCCGGCACACACCTCGCCGTCGCGCTCGCCGGCGCGGGCTGGCACCCGGCGGCTTGGCGCGATCCGAGCGCCACGCCGGAAAAGCTGTTCACCGCGCCCTACTGGGCCGCGCTGGCCCGCACCGCGGAGCGCGGGCTGCTCGATTTCGTCACCGTCGAGGACGGTCTCGGCTTGCAGTCCGAGGACCACCTCGCGCCCGGTGACCGGCGCACCGACCGGGTCCGCGGCAGGCTCGACGCGCAACTGATCGCTTCGTTCCTCGCGCCGCTGACCTCGCGGATCGGGCTGGTTCCGACGGTGACGAGCACGCACACCGAGCCGTTCCACGTGGCCTCGGCGATCTCCACGCTCGATCACGACAGCCTCGGCCGCGGCGGCTGGCGGGTGCAGACCTCGGCCCGCGCCGACGAGGCCGCGCACTTC
>NZ_JAFRFW010000350.1:0-3414 GCF_017434145.1 Saccharopolyspora sp.
ACCCCGGCGGCGGCGGCCAGCGACAGGGCGGCGTCGAGGCCGGCCGCCGTCCAGGCCTGCTTGGACAGGTCCAGGAACAGCCCGGCGGCGTCGAGGGTCATGCGGGCCAGCCGGTCGGGCTCGGCGGCGAAACAGTCTTGGATGCGGATGGCTTCGGTCTCGCGGGCGGCGGCGTCCAGACGGCTCCAGGCGGCGGCGAGCTCGGCCATGTCGTTAACCCTTTTGGTAGGATCGCGTTTACGCGGCGGGGCTAAATATCATCAAATCGGGTTGATCCAACGCCGTTCGCGCAAAGAGATTCCAAAATGTCCTGCGATGTCGCCCTCGCCGCCTTCCTCTGGCTCGCCTCGACCGGACCGGCCGCCGCCGCGCCCAAGCCGGCCGTCGCCGTCGCCGTCGCCGCGCCGCAATCGGTGGCCAAGGAGCCGCTGTTCGCCGACATCGTCGGCCGCGCCGGCCGCCTGAAGGCCGAGGTCGAGGCCTGGCGCGGCCATCTGAAGGCCGACGGTCCGGCCGCCTCCCTGACCGGCTTCGACGCCTTCTCCGCCCGGATCGGCGAACTGGCCGCCCTCGACCAGAAGGGGCACGAGGTGCTCAAGGCGCGCGGCACCGACGGCGACCTGAAATGCATCCTGCACGGCATATCCCAAGACCTGCCGCTGAAGCTGGGCGAGATCGGCAAGGCCGCGACCGGCAAGGACCAGGACGCCGCCCTGCGCGACATGGCCTATCTGCTCAACGACAATGTCGAGGTGATCACCGCCCCGCCGGCCCCGGCGGTCTGAGCCCCGCCGCCCCGGATCAGGCCGCAGGCCGCGCGGCCTCCTCCAGGGCCTTGGCCACCATGCCCTCAGTCAGCAGCTGCGGCAGGACGACCGGTTCGCCGCCCTTGGCGTCGTAGATCAGATAGAGCGGCACGCCGGCGCGGCCATGGGCGGCCAGTTCGGCGGCGATGGCGCCGTCCCGGTTGGTCCAGTCGCCCTTGAGATAGACCGCGCCCGTGCGCTTGAAGGCCTCGGCCACCGCCGGGCTGGACAGGGCGGCGCGGTCGTTGACCTGGCAGGTCACGCACCAGGCGGCGGTGAAGTTGACGAACACCGGCCTGCCCTGGGCGCGCAGCTCGGCCAGCCGGGCCGCGTCGATCGGGCAGCGTCCGACCAGCGCCACCCGCACCGGCCCCAGCGCCACCGGAACGAGTTCGTCCGGGGCGAAGTGACCGACCAGCCACGGGTTCCCGGAGGCGTGCGGCAGCACGATCCGGCCGTGCGGATCGAACCGGTCGGCCACCGCCCGCATCTCCGGTGCATCGGGCAGGGCCACCCACCCGGAATCTCGGCGCTGCGTGTTCATCGCATTTTCCGCCGATCAGCGAACGGAGGCATCGAATTGCCCGGAACCGTCCGCGGCGGCGTCCGCGCCGAATTCTCCGACTTCCACCAGTACCGGCGGTTCGTAGGGTTCCGGTGCGGCTTGCTCCTCCACGACGGCCTCCTCTTCACGACGTTCTCGGCGACTACCCGGCAGCGGATCAGCCGGCGATCGCCGGTGGTCCGCAAGACCGCCGGGATCCCGGTGCCTGCGAACGCCGCCCCGCGCGCCGGATACGCGCCCGGGGGCCTGCAAGGTGCGCCGAGAGTCGGGTCTCGCGGGCGCTATCGAAGGGCGTTCGGCTGATCTCTGCCGACGATCACAGTGCGCGTCGCCGTGCGGCGGGCACAATCTTTTTTCCGCAGGATGACCCGAATCGGTGAAGGTGGTACTAGGCGTGTAACGAGCGTTCCGGAAATCGTGCACGCGAAATGCGCGAGAGTGTGCGAATCGCGCATCAACCCAGCTGGTGCTCCAGCACCGCCTCGTGCGCCGTGCCGATCGGCCCGTGCTCGTCGAACAGCCGCGCACGGGCCACGCCGATGCCGGTCGGCTCGACGTCGCGCTCGATCTCCATGCCGATCCATTCGCCGCGCGGCTCGCGGTGCAGGTACAGCGTGATGTCGCTGTTGATCCACGGCCCGAACAGGGCGCCGACCGGGCTGGCCGCGCTGATGCAGTCCACCAGCACCGCGAGCTGGGTGAGCGGGCTCGTCGGCTCGTCCGGCAGCAGCGGCAGCGGGAGGCGCATCCACGCCCTGCTCGGGCTGCCGGAGATCTGGTCGGACAGCCAGCGCACCTGGATCACGTCGTGCACGCCCCAGCGCAGGCCGAGCCCGGCGGGCAGCAGGGTGCCGTCGGTGATTCCGTCCGGTCCGGCGAACGGGATCTCGCCATCGGGTTCGGCTTCGTCCGTCCGGTCGCGGCGCAGCACGTGCGCGAGTGCCCGCGTCACCTCGGTCCCGTCCTGGTGCAGCACCACTTCCAGCACGCGCAGCCGCTTGCCCTCGCGCACCGTTCTGGTGTGCACGGCGACGCCGGTGCGCCGCGGAACCGGGCGGTGCAGGTCGACGGTGAGACGTGCGAGGAACAGGTCCGGATCGGACAGTTCGCGCTGCACGGCGCGGGCGATCAAGCCTGCGACGGGGCCACCGCCGGTCAGTTCGCCCCACGGATTGCCCGCCGAGTCGGTGGGAAGGAACAGCTCGCCCGCGGGCCGGAAGAGGGTCTCGTCTTGCACGCCCGAATGCTACTTGCCGGTAGCTTACTTTGGGTAGGCGTGCTGCGTTCGGTCGTGCCGCTGCGAACCTTCGGCGGAATTTCGCCGATGTCCGTGTGATCCGATTCCGCGCGGGAGCGATTTAGTTGAACTTTCATGCTTAGCTGGCGGCGCCCACCGACCCGGGAGGAAAGCCGATGCACCGGTACCGCGACCTGACGACCCTGCTGGCCAGGCTGGTCGTCGGGGTGACCTTCGTGCTGCACGCCTACCAGAAGCTGGCGATCAACGGGATGTCCGGCGTCAGCGCCGGGTTCGAGCAGATGGGCATCCCGCTGCCCGCTGCCGCGGCCTGGTTCACCGCGCTGGTCGAGCTGCTCGGCGGGCTCGCGCTGATCCTCGGCGTGCTGCTGCCGGTCGCCGGTGTGCTGCTGGCTGCCGTGATGCTCGGCGCGCTGGTCACCGCGCACTCCGGGGCGTACTTCGCCACCGATGGCGGCTTCGAGTACGTGCTGGTGCTGGCGGCGGTGAGCCTCGCGCTCGGCTTCAGCGGCCCGAAATACACCCTGCAGGCGGCCTTCGCCTCGCGGAAGGACTCCGCGCCCGCAGCTGTCTGAGTGCGGCCAAGTCGCTGGGCGGCAGGGCGGGTCGCTGCGTCTGAAGGAGTTCGGAGTGCTGCGGCGGGCCGGTGGTCGACCGGCCCGCCGGTGTTCACAGCACCGCGCCGAGGTCCACAGTGGTCTTCTCGGTGGTGCGCCGCTGCGCGAGCTTGTCCGGGTCCGGGTTGCTGACCTGCACCAGCGAACTCCGCGCGGACAGCACGGCGA
>NZ_JAFRFW010000351.1:0-2802 GCF_017434145.1 Saccharopolyspora sp.
GCAGCCGCCGCCGGGCGGTGAGTAGGCCGCCATCGAGGAGGCCAAGCGCACCCGGCAGAGCACCGACCCGGCCGTGCAGATGCAGGCGCTGCAAAGCCTGGACTGCAACGCCGAGGACCCGCTGCGCGGCAACGACGACCCCGCGCTCCCGCTGGTGGCCTGCGACCAGGCGAAGCAGCAGAAGTACGTGCTGGAGCCGGTCTTCCTGCCGGGCAAGGAAGTCGAGACCGCATCGGCGCAGCCCCCGGACCCGCAGGGCCAGCAGCCGGAGTGGTCGGTCCAGGTGCAGTTCAAGAGCGACGGCGCCAAGACCTGGGCGGACTTCACCTCCGCCAACATCGGCCAGCAGGCCGCGTTCGTGCTCGACGGTCAAGTCGTGCAGGCGCCGCGGATCAACGAGGCGCTGCTCGGCGGCAACGCCAGCATCACCGGCGGCTTCAACCAGCAGAGCGCGACCGACCTGGCCAACACGCTCAAGTACGGCTCGCTGCCGCTGGCCTTCGACCAGTCCGAGGCCGAGACGGTCTCGGCGACGCTCGGCGTGGCCTCGCTGGAAGCGGGCCTGATCGCGGGCGGCATCGGCCTGGCGCTGGTCGCGGTGTACTGCCTGGCCTACTACCGGCTGCTGGGGATCCTCACGATCCTTTCCCTGGTGCTGTCGGCGGGCATCGTCTACGCGGTGCTGGTGCTGCTCGGGCGGTGGATCGGGTTCACCCTCGACCTCGCCGGTGTCGCCGGTTTCATCGTGGCGATCGGAATCACGGCCGACTCGTTCATCGTCTTCTTCGAACGACTAAAGGACGAGGTCAGAGAGGGACGCACGTTCCGCTCCTCGGTGCCGCGGGCGTGGACCAGGGCCAAGCGCACGATCCTTTCCGCGGACGCGGTGAGCTTCCTGTCCGCCGCGGTGCTCTACGTGCTGGCGGTCGGCCAGGTGAAGGGCTTCGCGTTCACCCTCGGCATGTCGACCGTGCTGGACCTGGTCGTGGTGTTCCTGGTGACGCATCCGCTGGTGGCGATGGCCTCGAAGAACAAGTTCCTGTCCAAACCCTCGGTATCCGGTCTGGGCGCGGTGCAGCGCATGGCCGCGCAGCAGCGGCGCGACGCCCGCTCCCGGGGTGCTTCCACGGCTAAGGAGGCTTGACGGTGTCGACAAACAGCGACGTCGCCCGTCCCGAGGGCGTGCTGCACCGGCTCTACACCGGCACCGGCGCGTTCGACATCGTCGGCAAGCGCTCCCGCTGGTACATCGCGCTGGGCCTGCTGACGCTGGTGTGCATCGGCGCCATGGGGTTCAAGGGCTTCAACCTCGGCATCGACTTCGAGGGCGGCACCAAGATCCAGCTGCCCGCGGCCGGTGCGCAGGGCCCGATCTCCGAGGACCAGGTCCAGGACGCCTTCCGGGATGCGGTCGGGCGCCCGGCCGAGACCGTGCAGATCGTCGGTGCGGGCGACAGCCAGTCCATCCAGGTACGCAGCGAGTCGCTCTCGCCGGACCAGGTCTCCGCGGTCAAGCAGACCCTGTTCGAGCAGACCCGGCCGCTCGGTGACAACGGGCAGCCGAGCCCGCAGGCGGTCAGCGACAGCGCGGTCAGCGGCACCTGGGGCGGTGAGATCACCCAGCAGGCGCTGCTCGCGCTCGGCGTGTTCCTGGTGCTGGTGACGGTCTTCCTGGCGTTCTACTTCGAGAAGTGGATGGCGGTGGCGGCGCTGATCGCGCTGCTGCACGACGTGGTGGCGACCGCCGGGCTGTACTCGCTGATCGGCTTCGAGGTCACGCCGAGCACGGTGATCGGTCTGCTGACCATCCTCGGCTTCTCGCTCTACGACACCGTCGTGGTGTTCGACAAGGTCAAGGAGAACACCCGCGGCCTGCTCGGGCTGACCCGCCGGACCTATCCGGAGGCGGCGAACCTCGCGGTGAACCAGACCCTGATGCGCTCCATCAACACCTCGATCATCGCGCTGCTACCGGTGCTCGGGCTGCTGGTGGTCGGCGCCGGGCTGCTCGGCGTCGGCGTGCTGCGGGACCTGGCGCTGGTGCAGCTGATCGGCATGCTGGCCGGCGTGATCTCGTCGATCTTCCTGGCCACGCCGCTGCTGGTGGACTTCAAGATGCGCGACCGCAAGTACCGCGCGCACGAGGCGAAGGTGTTCCAGCGCAGGCGCAAGGCCGCGGCGAAGGCCGCGGGCGAGGAGGAACCGGACGAGCCGGAGGAGCCCGCGCTGCAGGAGCGCGAGATGGCCGGTGCGAGCAGCACGGCCGCTGCCAAGGCGCCGACGCCCAGCGGCAAGAAGTCCGGTGGCGGTGGGCAGAACCGCCGTCGCCCGGGCGGCAAGTCCAGCCGTCCCAGCGGTAAGCGACGGCGTTCATGACCGAGGATGCCGTGCGGGTGGTTCACCCGGCGCTGCAGGACGCGGCGCGGCTGATCCGGGAGGTGCCGGACTTCCCGGAGCCGGGCGTGCTGTTCCGGGACATCAGCCCGCTGCTCGCGGACGGCCCCGCGCTGTCCGCGGTGGTCACCGCGCTCGCCGACGGATTCGAGTTCGACCTGGTCGCGGGCGTGGAAGCGCGCGGTTTCCTGGTGGGCGCGGCCGTCGCGCAGGCGCACGGCACCGGTGTGGTGGGGCTGCGCAAGCCGGGCAAGCTGCCGGAGGTCGCCGACCGGGTCGACAACACCTTGGAGTACGGCTCGGCCGGTCTGGAACTTCCGGCCGATGCCGTGCGCCCCGGGCAGCGGGTGCTGGTCGTGGACGACGTGTTGGCCACCGGCGGTACGCTCAACGCGGCCTGCGAGCTGC
>NZ_JAFRFW010000352.1:0-3563 GCF_017434145.1 Saccharopolyspora sp.
CCCGAACGGTCAGCGGCGGTTGTGCCGCGCGAGGGCTGGAGGCGAAATGGCGGACGATGCCGAGGAAGCGTTGGCCCCGGCAGCTGTGGCAGAACCGCTTCGGCGGGTTCCTGACCCACGACGCCTACCAGCGCATCGGTGGTGTGCAGGGCGCGTTGAGCCGCACCGCGGACGCCGTGCACCAAGGCCTCGCACCGCATCCCGCTCGACCCTTGGCGGGCCGCGGCCGACCTGTGCCGGCTCGAAGACCGCGAGTTCACCGCCGAGGAGCTCAAGTCCCTGCCGCCCGGCGCCCACCGGGACCGGCCCTGCTCGATCCTCGACGACCGCTGACCGGCTCCCCCGCACGCTAGAACGGGACGGGCAAGTCGCTGCCCGACTCGTGATCGACGCACCGGTGCGGGAATTCGCCAGGTCCGGCGCATCGAGCGCGGCCGTTCGCTGACCTAGACTGCCCGCATGGTCGAACCGGAGCTCGCCGACGCCACCCGCGACGAAGCAGCGCTCCGCCGGTTCCTGCACGGCCTGCCCGGAGTCGACCAAGTGGGCTTGGAGCAGCGGGCCGCCGCGCTGGGCACCCGCAGCATCAAGACCGACGCCAAGCGCTGGGCCATCGACACCGCCATCGGCATGGTCGACCTGACGACCCTGGAAGGCGCCGACACCCCGGGCAAGGTCCGCGCGCTGGCGGCGAAGGCCCGCCGCCCGGATCCCGAGCACCCGGACACCCCGCCGGTCGCGGCCGTGTGCGTCTACCCCGACATGGCCGCCACGGCGGTCGAAGCGCTGGGCCGTTCCGGAGTGGGCGTGGCCTCGGTCGCCACCGCCTTCCCGTCCGGCCGCTCGTCGCGGCAGGTGAAGCTCGCCGAGGTCGAGCTGGCCGTGGCCGCCGGAGCGTCCGAAGTGGACATGGTGATCGACCGGGGCGCGTTCCTGTCCGGCCGCTACGGCGAGGTCTTCGACGAGATCCGCGCGGTGAAGGCGGTCTGCGGCGACGCGCACCTCAAGGTCATCCTGGAAACCGGGGAGCTCGCCACCTACGACAACGTGCGGCGCGCGTCCTGGCTGGCGCTGCTGGCGGGCGGCGACTTCATCAAGACCTCCACCGGCAAGGTCTCTCCCGCCGCGACGCTGCCGGTGACCACGCTGATGCTGCGGACCGTGCGGGACTGGCTGGACCGCACCGGCGAGCTGCGCGGGGTGAAACCCGCAGGCGGCATCCGGAACACGAAGGACGCGATGAAGTACTTGGTGGCGGTGCACGAGGTGGCCGGGCCGGAGTGGCTGACTCCGCGGCTGTTCCGCTTCGGGGCATCGAGCCTGCTGGGAGATCTGCTGATGCAGCGGCGGACGCAACGCGACGGCCACTACTCGGCCGCCGGACACGTGGCGGTGGACGCATGACGTTCTGGGAGTACTCGCCCGCGCCGGAGTCGGCCGCGGTGGCGAATCTGCAGGCGCGGTACCGGATGTTCGTGGACGGGGAGTTCACCGACGGCCGCGGGGAGCCGCTCAAGACGCTCAACCCGGCCACCGGCGAACCGTTCGCCGAAGTCAGCACCGCCGCACCGTCCGATGTGGACGCCGCGGTGCGCGCTGCGCGGCGGGCGCACGAGGACGTGTGGGCTCCGATGCCCGGATCGGAGCGGGCGAAGTACCTGTTCCGCATCGCCCGGCTGGTGCAGGAACGCGCCCGCGAACTGGCCGTGCTGGAAACGCTGGACAACGGCAAACCCATCAAGGAGTCGCGGGACTTCGACGTGCCCGCGGCCGCCGCGCACTTCTTCCACCACGCCGGCTGGGCGGACAAGCTCGGCTACGCCGGATTCGGCCCGGACCCGCGCCCGCTGGGCGTCGCGGCGGGGGTGATCCCGTGGAACTTCCCGCTGCTGATGCTGGCCTGGAAGGTCGCGCCCGCACTGGCCTGCGGCAACACCGTCGTGCTGAAACCGGCCGAGACGACGCCGCTGACCGCGCTGGTCTTCGCCGACATCTGCCTGCAGGCGGGCCTGCCCGCGGGCGTGGTCAACATCCTGCCCGGTGCCGGTGATGTCGGCGCCGGTCTGGTGGCGCACCCGGGCGTGGACAAGGTCGCGTTCACCGGATCCACCGCCGTGGGCAAGCAGATCCAGCGCGAGCTGGCCGGCAGCGGCAAACGGCTCACCTTGGAGCTCGGCGGCAAGGCCGCGAACGTCGTGTTCGACGACGCCCCGCTGGACGAGGCCGTCGAGGGCGTGGTCAACGGCGTGTTCTTCAACCAGGGCGAGGTCTGCTGCGCCGGTTCCCGGCTGCTGGTGCAGGAATCGGTCGCCGAGGCGTTGCTGGCGAAGCTGCGCGCGCGGATCGGCACGCTGCGGGTGGGCGACCCGATGGACAAGAACACCGACGTGGGCGCGATCAACTCCGCCGAGCAGCTCGACCGGATCACCGAGCTGGCCGCGGCCGGGGAAGCCGAGGGCGCGCAGCGCTGGTCCAGCCGGTGCCCGCTGCCGGAGAAGGGTTTCTTCTTCGCCCCCACGGTGTTCACCGACGTGCAGCAGTCGATGCGCATCGCGCGCGAGGAGGTGTTCGGGCCGGTGCTGTCGGTGCTGACCTTCCGCACGCCGGACGAAGCGATCAGCAAGGCGAACAACACCCCGTACGGCCTCTCGGCCGGGATCTGGACGGAGAAGGGTTCGCGCGCGCAGTGGGCGGCGCAGCGGATCCGGGCCGGGGTGGTGTGGGCGAACACGTTCAACCGCTTCGATCCGTCCGCGGCGTTCGGCGGTTACCAGGAGTCCGGTTTCGGCCGGGAAGGCGGGCGCGCGGGACTGGAGGCTTACCTTGACTTCTGACGCGGCGAGTTCGGACGCGGCGACTCCGGGCGCTGCGACTTCCGAGACGGCCACTCCCGAGACGGCGACTTCCGACGCCGGCGCGAACGCCGAAGCAGCGGCGGTTCCCGCGAGAACCCCCGAATCCGGCGCGGATCCCGACCTCACGGGCAACTCCGGGGACGCGGAGAACACCGGACCGTCGAGCGGCACCGGGTCCGCCGCACCCGCCCGGCTGGCCGTCGCCAAGACCTGCAAGCTCTACATCGGCGGCGCCTTCCCCCGTTCCGAATCGGGGCGCGTGCGGCCGGTGCACGACGCTTCGGGCGCGTTCCTCGGCAACGTCGCCGAAGCGTCCCGCAAGGACGCGCGGGACGCGGTTTCCGCCGCGCACAAGGCTTTCCCGGGCTGGTCCGGCGCGACCGCGTACAACCGCGGCCAGGTGCTGTTCCGCATCGCCGAAGTGATGGAGGGCAGGCGGGACCAGTTCCGCGCCGAGGTCGCGGCCGCCGAAGGCGTCGGCCCGGCCGCCGCGGCGTCGCTCGTGGACACCGCGATCGACCGCGTGGTGTGGTTCGCGGGCTGGACCGACAAGATCGCCACCGCGCTCGGGTCCGTGAATCCGGTGGCAGGCCCCTACTTCTCGTTCAGCGTTCCGGAACCGACCGGTGTGGTGGCGGTGCTCGCACCGCAGGAGTCCGCGCTGCTCGGCCTGGTGAGCGTGCTCGCTCCGGCGCTGGCCGCGGGCAA
>NZ_JAFRFW010000353.1:0-1621 GCF_017434145.1 Saccharopolyspora sp.
AGCCCTCGGCCGCGCGCGACCACGAGCCCGTCAGCGGCGGAACGTCGTAGAGGCCCTCGGTGCCGAACTTGTGGTCCGCGTGTTCCCGCAGCGGCTGCTGGCGGGCCAGCTCCAAGGCGGTGTCCACGACCCGCTTGATCCGGTCCGGGGTGATGCCCAGTGTCTCCACGGTCCGGTCGAGGTTCTCCCGCAACCTGCGGACCTGGTCGCGGACGTTCGCCTCGGCCGGCAGCCGATCCTTCTTCTGGCCCGCGTTTTCGACCTCGTCGTCGCTGATCCGTTCGCCGAGCATGCGCCGCTGCACCTTGTCCGACAGCACCGCGTTGACCGAGCCAAGGTCCTCCTCCATCCGCGCGACCTTGCCGGCCACCCGGGAGAGGAACTCCAGGTCGGCTTCATAGGAATCGACGGCCCCGTCCCAGCCGGTGCCCACGAAGTGCCGCACGTCCGGGGTCTTTTCCTGCCCGTACCGGTCAATGCGGCCGATGCGCTGTTCGAGCTTGTTCGGGTTGAACGGGATGTCGTAGTTGACCAGCCGGTGGCAATGGCGCTGCAGGTCGATGCCCTCGCTCGCCGCGTCGGTGGCCAGCAGGATCCGCACTGGGTGCTCGGTGGGATCCTTCTGGAACGCCAGCCGCAGCCGCTCGCGGTCCTCAGTGGACATTCCGCCGTGCAGGCACTCGACGTGCTTGCCGCCGAGGCCTTCCTGCCCGAGCAGACTGACCAGCCAGTCCAGCGTGTCGCGGTACTCGGTGAAGACCACGACGCGTTCGTTGGTCCAGTGCTTGTCGGGTTTACAGGTCGCCCCGAGGTAGTCGATCAGCTTGCGCGCCTTGGCATCGGGCTCGGCCTCGTGCTCCTCGGCCCAGTCCAGCATGCGCTGCAGCAGGCCGACCTCGTCGTCTTCCGGGGCGGGCTGCATCGCTCGGGTGCGTTCCAGCGCGTCATCCTCGGCCTCGGCCAGACGTTCGTCGTCATACGTCGCGAGGTCGTCAAAGAAGTCCTCCATCCACTCCGGTACCTCGTCATCTCCCGCGGGCAATGCGCCGGAGCGCGATCGCAGGGTGTTCAAGTAGACCCGGACGGTGTGCGCGAAGGCGCTCGGGCTGGAGAACAAGCGCTTCTTGAGCAGCAACGTGACCAGATCGGTGGCCTTGCGCCCGCGCTGCGACTTCAGCTTCCGGCGACGCAGGTCCGCGAACCGGGACAACACGGCGTGGATTTCCCGCTCGCCGTCCGGGTATTCGACCGGGATCGCCTGCGCGTGCCGCTCCACGAAGCGCGGCGTGCCGTCGGCGTTGGTGACATCGCGCTTGAGGCGCCGCACGACCGTGTCCGACACGGCCGACTCGTCGGGTTCCATCCCGCGCACGAAGCGCTGATCGTCGAGGATCTCCAGCAATGCCGTGAACGAGGCCTGATAGCCGTTGTGCGGGGTTGCCGAGAGGAACAGGCGGTGGGTGAAGTGCGGCGCCAGCTTGCGGATCAGCTTGGTCTGCTGCGAATCCACCGCGTAGACCTGCCGAGGCGCTGCGGGTGCGACGTGGTGCGCTTCGTCGAGGATGAGCAGATCGAAGGTGCGCGGATAGGTCGGTCCGTCGGCGGGCAGCACCTCGTCCAG
>NZ_JAFRFW010000354.1:0-2048 GCF_017434145.1 Saccharopolyspora sp.
ACTTCGCCTTGTCCGGCTCCAACTCCAGGTGCACCGCCGAGCCGTTGCGCGTCGGCTCCACTTCGGACACCCGGCCGACGATCATGCCGTGGGTCTTCACGTCCGAGTCCGGCAGCAGCTGGTTCCCGGTCGAAGCCGCCTTCAACACCACGTCCGTGCTGGAGGTGAACGCGCGCTGATACGTCGCCACCGTCAGGGCCAAGAACAGCACGATGCACATCAGCAGTGCTAAGCCCAATAGGCGCCGTCGCGCCGTGAACAGAGCGGTGCGAGTACTCATCCCGTGATCCGAACCGTCGTAGTGGTGCCCCAGATCGCGAGGCTGAGGAAGAAGTCGAGCAGCGCGGTCGTCACGATCGCGGTGCGCACCGCGCGGCCGACCGCGATGCCGACGCCCGCCGGTCCGCCGCTGGCCCGGTAGCCGTAGTAGCAGTGCGTCATGATCACCACGACGCTGAAGACCAGCACCTTGCCGACCGACCACAACACGTCTTCAGGTGGCAAGAACAAGTTGAAGTAGTGGTCGTAGGTGCCCGCGGACTGCCCGTAGAGCATCACCGTCACGGCCCGCGAGGAGATGTACGAGGTCAGCAGGCCCAGCACGTAGAGCGGCACCACCGCGACGAACCCGGCCACCACCCGCGTCGTCACCAGGTACGGCAGGCTCGGCACGCCCATGACCTCGAGCGCGTCGATCTCGTCGGAGATCCGCATCGCGCCGAGCTGCGCGGTGAACCCGGAACCGACCGTGGCCGACAGCGCCAGACCGGCCACCAGCGGCGCGATCTCGCGGGTGTTGAAGTACGCCGAGATGAACCCGGCGAACGCCGAGGTGCCCAGCTGGTTCAGCGCCGCGTAGCCCTGCAGCCCGACGACGGTGCCGGTGAACAGCGTCATGCCGATCATCACGCCGACCGTGCCGCCGATGACCGCCAGCGCCCCGCTGCCGAAGCTGACCTCGGTCAGCAGCCGCAGGGTTTCCTTGATGTAGCGGGTGAGCGCCTTCGGCACCCAGGCCAGCGTCCGCAGGTAGAACGACATCTGGTCGCCCAGGTCGTCCAGCGTCTCCAGCGGTCGCCGGAACACGCGCTTCGCGCGCTGCGAGATCGTCGTCATGACCCGCTCACATCCCCTTGGGCGGCACGAGCTGCATGTAGACCGTGGTGAGGACGAAGTTCACCGCGAACAGCAGCAGGAAGGTGATCACCACTGCCTGGTTCACCGCATCGCCAACGCCCTTGGGCCCTGGCGGCGGGTTCAGCCCGCGGTAGGCGGCGACCACCCCGGCCAGGAAGCCGAAGATCACCGCCTTGAGCTCGCTGATCCACACGTCCGGCAGCTGCGCCAGCGCGTTGAAGCTGGCCATGTAGGCACCCGGGGTGCCGCCCTGCATGATCACGTTGAAGAAGTAGCCGCCGAGCACGCCGACGACGCTGACCATGCCGTTGAGCAGCAGCGCCACCAGGATCGCCGCCAGCACCCGCGGCACCACCAGGCGCTGCACGACGGAGACGCCGAGTACCTCCATGGCGTCGATCTCGTCGCGGATCTTGCGCGACCCCAGGTCGGCGCAGATCGCCGAACCGCCGGCGCCCGCGATCAGCAACGCGGTCACGATCGGGGCGGCCTGCTGGATGATCGCCAGCACGCTGGCCGCACCGGTGAACGACTGCGCGCCGATCTGCCTGGTCAGCGAGCCGAGCTGGAGCGCGATCACCGCGCCGAACGGGATCGACACCAGTGCGGTCGGCAGGATGGTGACGCTGGCGATGAACCAGCACTGCTGGATGAACTCGCGGTATTGGAACGGCCTGCTCGGCAGCTGCCGGCACACGTCGAGCCCGAGCGCGAACAACCGTCCCGTCTCACGCAGCCCTCCCGCTCCCGGGAAGGACCGTGCGCTGCTCGCCCGCGACTTCGTGGGCGGTGCGCTCACTGCTCACCGCCTTTCCGGCGACCGAACCAGCGGCGCCGTGCGCGCACCGGTTCCTCATCTGGCTGGTGCCCGGACGAGAACGGGGGCTCGCCGGGGTGCGGACGCGGCCGGG
>NZ_JAFRFW010000355.1:0-2388 GCF_017434145.1 Saccharopolyspora sp.
GACCACGAGACATTCAGGCGGGCGGCCAGGTCGATCCCGGAAGCGGGGCGCGGCCTCGGCAGGGCCGTCGCTCAGCTTCGAATCGGGGCGCCGGTTGCCATTGGAACATTTCCGGCGGAACCGCACCACCATTCATTTCGCCAGGATTCATCGCTGCTTGCGCAACGACCGCTCGATGTCCTCCAGGCTGCGCCCCTTCGTTTCCGGCAGGTTCCGGTACAGGTAGGCGAGTCCGATGATTCCGAGCACGCCGTAGATCCAGAACAATCCGGTTTCCGTGAGGGCGCTGATCAGCGTGAGCACCGAAATGGAGATGAGGAAGTCCAGCGCCCAGTGCGTCACCGTGCCGACGCTGGAAGCCTTGCCGCGCACTGCGGTGGGGAACACCTCGCTGTTGATCAGCCAGATGGCGAGCCCGAGGCTGGCCGCGAACGCCGCCTCGTAGAGCATCAGCCCGCCGGTGAGCCACAACCCGAGCCCTTGCACGCTCGGCAGCAGGTACAGCGCGCCGAGCCCGAACAGCACGACGATCACCACCGAGGTCCCGCCGATCAGCAGCGGCCGTCGCCCGACCCGGTCGATCATCAGCAGCGCGATCGCGGTGAAGACCATGTTCACCGCGCCGATGCCGACCGAGGACAGGATCGACGCCGAGGCACCGAGCCCGGCCTGCTGCAGGATCGTCGGCGCGTAGTAGATCACCGCGTTGACGCCCACGAGCTGGTTGGTCGCCGCCACGGCGAACCCGAGCAGCACGGCGGGCCGCAGCCAGGGGCGGAACAGGTCGCGGTAGGAGAACTTGCTCTCCTCCCGCATGGCCACGGTGATCTCGTCGATCTCCGCGTCGACCTCTTGCGCCGATCGGGTGCGCAGCAGCTCGGCCCTGGCCTCATCGGTGCGCCCGCGGGCGAGCAGCCAGCGCGGGCTTTCGCCGAGGAACAGCAGCCCGATCAGCATCGCCAGCGACGGCACGGCCGCCAGCCCGAGCATCCAGCGCCATCCCTGCATCTCGGCGAACGCATAGCCGACCAGGTAGGACACGAAGATCCCGATGGTGATCATGAGCTGGTTCATGGACACCAACCGGCCGCGCAGCGCAGGCGGCGCGATCTCGGCGATGTAGGCGGGCACGACCAGCGAACTCGCGCCGATGGCCAGCCCGAGCACCACCCGCGCCACGATCAGCATCGCCACGTCCACCGCCACGGCCGACAGCAGCGCGCCCGCGGTGAACACCGCGGACACCAGCAGCAGCGTGCGCTTGCGCCCCAGCCGGTCCACGACCGGGCCGCCGCTCATCGCACCGGCGACCGCGCCGAGCAGCAGCGACGCGACCACGACCTCCTTCATCCCGGTGCTCAGGCCGAACGCGGGTGCGATGTAGAGCAGGGCGGCGGAGATGACGCCGGTGTCGTAGCCGAACAGCAGCCCGCCGAGCGCGGCGATCGTCGACGCGCCGATGATCGTGCCCCGCCCGGCTCCTGGCTGCGTAGCCGGTGTGCTCATGTGCTGCGCCTTCCTCTCGTGCCGCGCTGCCCTGGGTGGACGGCCGACGGCCGGGCGAGACCGTAGACGAAGTGTCCTGCTGGGACCAGAGCCGGAACGCAATCGAAACCGGGCGCCGACCGTCCCGCCCGAGCCGCACCCGGTGGCTCCCGCCGACCGCGGACGTCGCGCCGACACGCCCGCGCCTCGCCCATCCCAGTGGATTCTCGCGGAGTGAACGGACTGTTGGTCCCACTAGATTGGTCGAACGGGCCGTTCGCTCGGAACATCGAGGCGTGCCGACACTCGCGTAGCTCGCCCGCGCCAGTGGGATTCCGCGGAGTGAACGGACTGTTGGTCCCACTAGATTGGTCGAACGGGCCGTTCGCTCGGAAAGATCGGGTGCGCCGACACGCCGGGGCACCGGCGGGAAGGCGTCAGTCGCCGGTGGTCTCGGTGATGAGTTCCTGCAGGTACCAGGCCAACAGCTGGTTGCTGGAAGGCGCGACGGTGCTCCACAGCTGCCCATCGCCGTTGGCGCGCACGACGTGCAGGTAGCGCCCGGAGCCGGTGTCGTGGAACGCGACGACCCGCGGCGCGCGTTCCGGTTTCGAGCCGCGCGTCGGCGCGAATTCGACGCCGAACTGCCCGCGCATCCCCATCCCGTCGGCCATCGCGGCCAGCGTCGCCGCGTCGTCCGCACCGACTCCGCGCACCCGCAGCTCGTCGGTCAGCGCGCGCGAGTCGTGCTGACCGGCGCCCGCGCTCGCGTCGCGGAGCACCTCGTGCGGCACGCTCACCGCCCGGCCCGCGCCGGGCGGTGCGTCCCCGGCGACCGAGATGACGGCTTCGGCCAGCGAACTCCCCCGCACCGGAGTGAGTTCGACGACGTCACCGTCCACA
>NZ_JAFRFW010000356.1:0-2357 GCF_017434145.1 Saccharopolyspora sp.
ACACCGGATGCACCGGCACGTCCAGGGCGTGCCCGAGAGCGCCCGCGGTGACCATGCCCGCGCGCAGCCCGGTGAACGGTCCGGGTCCGGAGCCGACGACGACCGCGTCGGCGTCGGAGAGCTGGTGGCCGGCTTCGGCGACCGCGGCCATCAGGTGCGGGGTGAGCAGCTCACCGTGCGCCCGCGCGTTGATCGTCACACGTTGCGCGAGGGGCCGCGGCCCGCCGCCGTCCAGGGCGACCAGTCCCGCGGTGACCGCGGGCGTCGAGGTGTCCAGCGCGATGACGAGCACAGCACTGCAGATTACGTCAAGCCTGGTCACCGCCGGTCGACGGGTGCTCGGCAGGGATGCGGGGCGCACCCGGCCCGCCCGAGCTGCGGATGCTGCTGCCGAACCACGCGTTGCCAGCGGAGCAGGAACGCACCACGCAGCACATGCGCCTGCTGTTCCGAGGCTGCGAACACCGGGCCTCCGGCCCGAGCCACTCCGCTAACGCCGATGGGCCCGGCGTTCAGCGTCGGCCTGCACGAAGCGCTCGCAAGACACGGTCGCGGTCATGCCTCTCCGCGGCTGAGCAGCGTCCCCCGCGGCGGTCCGGTGACGTCGATCCGGTTGCCGCGCAGCCAGGTTTGGCGCACCCGCCCGGCGAGCGCGCGGTCGTGATAAGCGGAGACCGGGTTGCGGTGCTGCAACGCGGCGGCGTCGACCACGAAGGCGTCGTCCGGCGCGAACACGCACAGGTCCGCGTCCGCGCCGACCGCCAGCGAGCCCTTCCGGTTCAATCCGGCGATCTCCGAGGTGCGACCGGCCATCCACCGCACGACGTCGCTGAGCCCATACCCGCGCAACCGCGCCTGCGTCCAGATCGCGGAGAGCCCGAGCTGGAGGCTGGAAACCCCGCCCCACGCGACGCCGAAGTCCCCGATGTCGAGCCGTTTCAGCTCCGGGGTGCACGGCGAGTGGTCGCTGACGATGCAGTCGATCGTTCCGTCGGCGAGCCCGCGCCAGAGCGCTTCCCGGTTCTGCGCTTCGCGGATCGGCGGGCAGCACTTGAACTGGGTCGCGCCGTCCGGGATCTCCTCGGAGGTGAAGCACAGGTAGTGCGGGCAGGTCTCGACGGTCACCCGGACTCCGTCCGCCTTCGCCGAAGCGATCATCGGCAGTGCGTCCGAAGAGGACAGGTGCAGGATGTGCACCCGGCCGCCGATGCGCCGCGCGAGATCCAGGACCTGCGCGATGGCGGCGTTCTCCGCGCTGCGCGGCCGGGAGGCCAGGAAGTCGCCGTAGTGCTCGCCGTGCGCGCTCGGGGCGTGGTCGATGGCCTCGGAGTTCTCCGCGTGCACGATCATCAGCGCGTCGTCGGTGGCCAGCTCGGTCAGCGCTTCGACGAGTTCTTCGGAGTTCAGCGGCGGGAACTCGTCCACCCCGGAATGCAGCAGGAAGCACTTGAAGCCGAACACCCCGGCCTCGTGCAGCCCGTGCAGCCGCTCGCGGTTGCCGGGGATCGCGCCGCCCCAGAAACCGACGTCGATGTGCACCTGATCGCGGGCGGTTTTCCGCTTCACGTCGAGGGATTCGGTGTCGACGGTGGGCGGGAGGCTGTTCAGCGGCATGTCGACGAGCGTGGTGATGCCGCCTTCCGCGGCGGCCCGGGTGGCGGTGGCGAAGCCTTCCCACTCGGTGCGGCCGGGGTCGTTGACGTGCACGTGGGTGTCGACGAGGCCGGGCAGCAGCGCTTCGTCCTCAGCGAGTTCCACGGTGCGCTCGGCGGGCAGTGCCGCGTCGAAGGCTTCGACGGCGGCGATCCGGCCGTCGCGAACGGCGAGGCTGCCCGGCGCTTCCCCGCGCGGGCCGATCATCCGCCGCGCCCGGAAGACCACGTCGAACTGCTCGGTCACACCGGCCTCCTCACCGTCGGGATGGTCGCAACAAGGTGTTGATCTCGCTGCGCTCTTGGTCAAGCCCGCGGCGGCTTGCGCGGCCCTTCCGGCCGCCCCGCGCCGCGACGTATACGTTTTGGTATACGAAGCTAGAGCGCCGTTCCCTCCGGGTCAACCGCCGCCCGTCCGGAGCGAAGGTCCCCTTCGGCCGAATGGAACGAACGACCCCTTCACTCCCGAACCCCGCGCACCGCCGACACACCGACGCGACACCCGCCCCGCGCAGAGCACGAGGGGTCCGTCCACCGGGCAGAGGGAGCGAAGAGGTCCTTCATCCGGCTCCCGGGCGGGGGCCGGTTCAGAACAGCATTCGCTCCAGGACCATGGCGCGGCTGGCGCGCACGTGGCCGAGCGCCAGCTCCGCGGCGCGATCGGCGTCCCCGGCGGCGATCGCCGCGTGCAGCTCGGCGTGCTCC
>NZ_JAFRFW010000357.1:0-3581 GCF_017434145.1 Saccharopolyspora sp.
CGCCCGGCACGAGCAGCGCGAGGCGCTGCGCGCTCACTTCTGAACCTGCTTCAACGGCTCCCGCCACGACCGGTTCTCCCGGTACCAGCGGATGGTCTCGGCCAGTCCCTCGTCGAAGCCGACCCGCGGCCGGTACCCGAGCTCGGCGGCGATCTTGGCGTGGTCCACCGAGTAGCGCCGGTCGTGCCCCTTGCGGTCGTCGACCGGGCGCACCATCGAGAAGTCCTGACCCATCGCCTCCAGCAGCCGCTCGGTCAGCCGCCGGTTGGTCAGCTCGGTGCCGCCGCCGATGTTGTAGACCTCGCCCGGGCGCCCGGACTCGGCGACCAGCTGGATGCCCCGGCAGTGATCGTCCACGTGCAACCAGTCGCGCACGTTGCCGCCGTCGCCGTAGAGCGGAACCCGGTGGCCGTCCAGCAGGTTCGTGATGAACAGCGGCAGCAGCTTCTCCGGGAACTGGTACGGGCCGTAGTTGTTCGAGCACCTGGTCACGCACACCGGCAGCTCGTGGGTGCGGAAGTAGGCCCGGCTCATCAGGTCGGAGCCGGCCTTCGCCGCCGAGTACGGCGAATTCGGCTCCAGCGCGTGCTCCTCCGGCCACGAACCGGTCTCGATCGAGCCGTACACCTCGTCGGTGGAGACGTGCACGAACTTGCCCACCCCGGCCGCGAGCGCGGCCTGCAGCAGCGTGTCGGTGCCGACCACGTTGGTCCGCACGAAGTCCGACGCGCCCAGGATCGAACGGTCCACATGGGACTCGGCGGCGAAGTGCACCACCACGTCGACCCCGGTCATCAGCTCCGCGACCAGCTCGGCGTCGCAGATGTCCCCGCGCACGAAGCGCAGCCGCGGATTTTCCGCCACCGGGCGCAGATTCTCCTGATTGCCCGCATAGGTGAGTTTGTCCAGAACCACCACTTCGGCGTCCGCGAACGCGGGATAGGCCCCTTGCAACAGCTGCCGCGCGTAGTGCGAACCGATGAAGCCGGCCCCACCGGTGATCAGTACTCGCATGCCACCTTCCATGGGGATTTCCCTTCCGCCGCAGGGCGGATCGGCAGGGACCGAACGTCGCCCGGAAGCAGTCTGCCACGCTGTCGGCCGGGCGTGGTCAGCGCCGACCACGCAGTGCGAAAAGCGGCGTCCGCGCCGCCGAACAA
The DNA here is from genome assembly GCF_017434145.1 of Saccharopolyspora sp. Taxonomy (NCBI): domain Bacteria; kingdom Bacillati; phylum Actinomycetota; class Actinomycetes; order Pseudonocardiales; family Pseudonocardiaceae; genus Saccharopolyspora; species Saccharopolyspora sp. The sequence goes on from NZ_JAFRFW010000357.1 coordinate 1,161, forward strand.
CACGCGGAGTGCAAGCGGCGAACCACTCGCAGTGATCTTCCGACTACGAAGTACGTGCGGCTGCGGCGATTCCGCCCGCTCGCAACCCCGACGGCGGATCACCGTTAGCCTGCGTGGTGGCTTCGCCGAAAAATCACCCCGGCGAGGTGTAACGCTCGCAGGAAGTCCCAAGGAGGATTCGGCGTGGACGACCGGTCGCGACGGCCAGGTGGCCCACCAGGGCAACCGGGCAGGCCCGTCCCACCGCGCGGACCGCAGCGCCAGCCCCGCCCCGGTTCCGGCCCCGCCGGACGTCCCGCACCCGGCGGCGGACCCCGCCAGCCCTCCCAGGACCGCCCCGCACCGGCCGACCGGCCCGCCCGCGCGCAGCAGCGCCCGCCGGGCGAGCAGCAGCGACGACCCGAACCGCGGCCGGAGCGACCCGCTCCCCCGCCGCCCGAGGACACCTGGAACCGCGGCCGCAACGCCCGCCGCAACGGCATGATCGTCGGGCGGACGTTCGTGGCCCTGCTTTCCGTGCTGGTGCTCGCATTCACCGGCTACGCATGGGCGACCCTGCGAAATCTGAACAGCAACCTCTCCGGCAGCGACGTCATCGGTGGCGGCCTGAGCGAACCGGACGGCGCCACCGACATCCTGCTGATCGGCAACGACAGCCGCACCGACGCCGACGGCAACCCGCTGCCGGACGAGATCCTCAAGACGCTGCGCACCACCGACGACGAAGGCGGCGACCTCACCGACACGATGATCCTGATCCGGATCCCGAACGGTGGCGGGCGCGCCAGCGCCATGTCCTTCCCGCGCGACACCATGGTGCAGATGGGCAACGGGTACGGGGAGAACAAGCTCAACTCCGCGCTGCCCAGGGCCAAGTCCGACGCGAAGCAGAAGCTGCAGGCCAGCGGCGTCACCGACCCGAAGCAGCTCGAACTGCAGTCCAAGGCCGAAGGCCAGAAGTTCCTGATCAAGACCCTGGAAGACCTCTCCGGGGTGAGCATCGACCACTACGCCGAGGTGAACCTGCTCGGCTTCTACGAGATCACCCAGGCGGTCGGCGGTGTCGACGTCTGCCTGAAGGACGAGGTCAACGACAGCGACTACTCCGGCGCGGTGTTCAAGGCCGGGCCGCAGACCGTCGCCGGCGCGGACGCGCTGGCGTTCGTGCGGCAGCGGCACGGGTTGCCGCGCGGCGACCTGGACCGGGTGGTGCGCCAGCAGGTGTTCATGTCCGGGCTGGCGCGCAAGATCCTCTCCAGCGGGACGCTGAGCAACCCGGCCAAGCTGACCAGCCTGATGGAGGCGCTGAAGAAGTCCGTCGTGCTGGACAAGGGCTGGGACGTGGTCGACTTCGCCCAGCAGATGCAGGGCATCGCGGGCGGCGACATCAGCTTCCAGACGATCCCGATCGAGCTGGAGGGCGAGTCCGGTTCGGAGGACGTCACCGCGAACCCGCGCGAGGTCAAGCAGTTCGCGGACGGGCTGCTGCTGCCGCCGCAGGAGCGCGCGGCCAAGGAGCAGGCCGAGCAGGCCGCCGAGAAGCAGCGCGGCGGCACCACCGTGAACGTCTTCAACGCCACCGGCAAGAGCGGTCTGGCGGGCCAGGTGCTGAGCACGCTCAGCGAAGCGGGCTTCACCCAGGGCGGCAGCTCCAATTCGGACTCGATGGCGAAGTCGGTCGTCTACCACGCACCGGGCGACGAGGCCGCCGCCGGGCAGGTCGCCGCCACCCTCGGCGGACTGCCGCTGCAACCGAGCGGCAACCTGCAGTCCGGCAACGTCGAGGTGTACGTGGGCAGCGACTACCAAGGCCCCGGGGCGCAGCAGTTCGCCGGGAACAAGCAGGTCCAGCTCGACGGCGGGCAACGCGCCGCGGCACCGCTGCACGCCCAGCAGTCCGGTTCCGGCGACGCGCCGATCGACGCGGGCGGCGTCCCCTGCGTGAACTGACCGGGTTCCGCGCCGCGTTAAGCTGATCGCGCGCGTCGGCCGGAAGGTGGACCCGCGCGGGCGGACCGCCGGTCCGGTCCCGGTGGCAGGCCGCCAGGGGGAGGGAACGTGGCCGAGGAAGACGTGCCGACCGCGGGCTCGGGCGACTCGCGGGAACCGGACGAGCAGCGGGCCGCGCAACCCGACCACGGGCGCGCTGCGGACGCGGCGGGTGGCGGCTCGGACCCGGGCGACCCGGCTTCGCACGGCACTGCATCGGGGCGCACCGCGTGGCACGGCACGGTTTGGACCGGCACCGTCTGGCCCGGCGACGCATCGGGCGGCACCGCATCGCGCAGCGCTGCTTCGGATGACACGGCATCGCGCAGCGCCGCATCGGACGACACGACATCGCAAAGCGCCGCGTCGCGCAGCACCGGATCGGACGGCGCGGCGGCGGCCGACAGCTCAGTTCTGGACGGCTCGGAACCG
>NZ_JAFRFW010000358.1:0-1842 GCF_017434145.1 Saccharopolyspora sp.
CGACCCCGCGCCCCCCCGCGGCGCGCAGCCCGCGGAACGCCGGGCCGTAGCCGAAACCGTCGGCGGCCAGCCGTTCGTAGTGCCCGTCGAGGGCCACCGGCTGCGCACCGGCGGGCGGCCACGCCGCGGCGAACTCGGCGGGGCTGTCCGCGTCCGAGCCGGTCAGCGCCCCGGTGGCGTGCTGGGTCCAGGGCAGCTCTTCGTCGCCTTCCGGCCGGGAGTACAGGCTCAGCGGCCGCCGCCCGGTCTCGTCCGGGCCGCCGAGCCAGACCTGCACCTGCACGCCGCCTTGCGCGGGCAGCACGAGCGGCGCGGCGAGCGTGAGTTCGTCGACCGCATCGCAGCCGACCTCGTCACCCGCGCGGATCGCCAGCTCGACGAACGCGGTGCCGGGCAGCAGCACCTCGCCGCGGATGGCGTGTTCGGCCAGCCACGGGTGGCTCTGCACCGACAGCCTGCCGGTGAGCAGCACGCCGTCCGAGTCGGCGAGGCTCACCGCGGCGGCCAGCAACGGGTGGTGCGCCGCGCCGAGTCCGGCGGAGCGGACGTCACCACTGCCGCTTCCCTTGGGCCAGAACCGGCGGCGCTGGAAGGCGTAGGTGGGCAGATCGACGCGCTGGGCGCCCGTTCCGGTGAAGAATTCGGCCCAGTTGAGCGGGATTCCGCGAGCGTGCAGCGCGCCGGTGGCGGCGGCGAACGTGTCGACCTCGTCGCGGCCGCCGCGCAGCAAGGACACCGCGACCGACTCGTCGGCCTCGGTGCGGCAGGCGGGGACGGCGGCGCAGAGCACGCCGTCCGGACCGAGTTCGAGGAAGGTGCGCACCCCGCGGTTTTCGAGCCGTCGCACGGCGTCGAGGAACCGGACGGGGCGGCGGACGTGCTCGACCCAGTACTCCGCCGAGGCGAGGTCGGCATCTCCTTCCACAGTGGAAACGATCGGGAGTTGCGCTTCCTGGTACGAGATTCCCTCGGCGACGCGGCGGAACTCGGCCATCATCGGTTCCATCAGGGGCGAGTGGAACGCGTGGCTCACTACCAGGCGTTTGACCTTGCGGCCCGCGTCCTCGAACCCGGCGGCGATCGCCGCTGCCTCGCCGGAATCACCGGACACCACAACGGATTCCGGTCCGTTCACCGCAGCGACCGACACCTGCTCGGTCAGCAACGGACGCACTTCGTCCTCGGTGGCCTGGATCGCGATCATCGTGCCACCGCGCGGCAACTCCTGCATCAACCGGCCGCGCGCGGCGACCAGCTTGCAGGCGTCGGCCAGCGAGAGCACACCGGCCACATGCGCCGCCGCGATCTCACCGATGGAATGCCCGGCGAGGGACTCCGGGCGCGCGCCCAGCGACTCGACGAGCCGGAACAGCGCCACTTCCAGTGCGAACAACGCGGGCTGCGCATAAGCCGTCTCGTCCAGCAGCGCGGCCTCGGCCGTGTCCGGCGCGGCGAACACCACGTCCCGCAACGGCCGGTCCAACTCACCGTCCAGCTGCGCGAAGACCTCGTCCAGAGCTTCGGCGAACACCGGGAACCGGCCGTAAAGATCCCGGCCCATGCCGATGCGCTGCGAGCCCTGCCCGGTGAACAGGAACGCGGCCTTCCCTTCGGAGCGAGCCACACCCCTGATCAAGCAGGCCGGATCCTCGTCCGCGGCGAGCGCGCGCAGCCCCTCGGTCACGTCCGCGGGCTCGGCCGCGGTCAGCACCGCGCGATGCTCCAGCGCCGCGCGCGAGGTGGTGGTCGACAACGCCACGTCCACCGGCGCGACCGCACCGGTCTCCACCAGCTCCAGCAGCCGGGATGCCTGCTCCCGCAACGCATCCCGGGTTCGCGCCG
>NZ_JAFRFW010000359.1:0-7891 GCF_017434145.1 Saccharopolyspora sp.
CGGGGACCCGCACCGCTGGGCGCCGGGAGGGGCGCCGCGCGACCGCGGCGGAGGCGTGCACGCCGGTCCGAGCCGGCGCGCGGACCTCAAGCCAGGGTGTGCCGGACGATCGTGTGATCGCGGCCGGGACCGACGCCGATGGCGGACATCCGGGCCTCGGTGAGCTCTTCCAGCCGCAGCACGTAGTTCTGCGCGTTCACCGGCAGGTCCTCGAAGGTCCGCGCGTGGCTGATGTCCTCCCACCAGCCCGGCATCTCCTCGTAGACCGGCACCGCGTGGTGCACCCCGGTCTGCGTCATCGGCATCTCGGTGACCCGCTGCCCGTCCACGTCGTAGGCCACGCACACCGGGATCGTCTCCAGCCCGGAGAGCACGTCGAGCTTGGTCAGGAAGTAGTCGGTGATCCCGTTGACCCGCGTCGCGTAGCGCGCGATCACCGAGTCGAACCAGCCGGTGCGCCGCGAGCGGCCGGTGGTGACGCCGAACTCGCCGCCCTGCTTGCGCAGGTTCTCGCCGGCGTCGTCGGTGAGCTCGGTCGGGAACGGGCCGGCGCCGACGCGGGTGGTGTAGGACTTCAGGATCCCGATCACCGCGGTGATCTTCGTCGGGCCGATGCCGGAACCGGCGCAGGCCCCGCCCGAGGTCGGGTTCGACGAGGTCACGAACGGGTAGGTGCCGTGGTCCACGTCCAGCAGCGTGCCCTGCGAACCCTCCAGCAGCACCGTCTCGCCGCGGTTGATCGCCTGGTTGACCAGCAGTTTGGTGTCGGCGATCCGGCCTGCGAAGCGCTCGGACTGCTCCAGCACCGTGTTCACGACCTCGTCCGGGTCCAGCGCGCGCCGGTTGTAGACCTTGACCAGCAGCTGGTTCTTGAACTCCAGCGCGGCCTCGACCTTCTGCCGCAGGATCTTCTCGTCCAGCAGGTCCTGCACGCGCACTCCGACGCGGGCGACCTTGTCCTGGTAGGCCGGGCCGATGCCGCGGCCGGTGGTGCCGATCTGCTTCTTGCCCAGGTAGCGCTCGGTGACGCGGTCGATCGCCACGTGGTACGGCATGATCATGTGCGCGTCGGCGGACAGCAGCAGCCGCGAGGTGTCCACGCCGCGCTGCTCCAGCCCTTCGAGCTCGTCGAGCAGCACGCCCGGGTCCACCACGACCCCGTTGCCGATCACGTTCGTCACGCCCGGGGTGAGGATGCCCGAGGGGATCAGGTGCAGCGCGTAGTCCTGACCGTCCGGCAGCACCACGGTGTGCCCGGCGTTGTTGCCGCCCTGGTACCGGACGACCCACTGCGCCTGCTCGCCGAGCAGGTCGGTCGCCTTGCCCTTGCCTTCGTCGCCCCACTGGGCTCCGATCAGCACGATCGCCGGCATGTGAAACTCCAACCTGACTGTGGGTGCGTACCGGGCGGTCCCCGCCTCGACGCGGCACCGATGCCGGTCGATCAGGATAAACCAGGAGCGGAACGTGAGTACGACTGCACTGTGCTGCGGAAACGACGGGCACGCCACGCAATCGGCCGGTGACGGCGTGCAGTGGCAGCAGGTGCCCGAGATGCCCGGCCGGGCCGATGTCGATCCGCTGCTGCCGGACGGTCCGGGGCGGGTCGTGGTGCGCGGTTCGGACGCCGACCTGGCGGCGGTCGTGCTGCGGTTGCTGCGCAAGAACCGGATCGCCGACCTGGCCGTGGGTTACGTGCCGGTGCGGAAGTCGCCCGCGACGAGGCTCTGGGGCCTGCCCGTGGGACCGGATGCGGTGCAGGTGGCGCTGCACGGAGCGGCTCGTCCGGTGCCGCTGGTGCGGGACGACTCCGGCGGACTGCTGATCGCCTCCGGGCTGATCGCCCCGATCACCGGACAGGTCTACTGCGACGACCAGCGGGTGCTCAACGGTCCGGCGGTGCGCCTGGAGGTCTCACCCGACCCGGCCGCCGAGCCGCTGGCGGAACCGACCTCCGACCCGATGTCGGCCATGCTCGAACCCGCCGCGGACGGGCTGCTGGTGACGACCGTGCGGCGCGGGCTGCTGCGGCAACGCCGCGAAACCACCAAGGCACGCGCGGTGCAGGCGGGTTTCCGGGACACGACCGTGCACCGCGACGGCGCCGAACATCCGCGGCCGGTCGGCAAGTGGGTCTGGTACCGGCACACCGAAGATCTGCAGCTCGCGCTGCGGGCGGCGCCGACCGGCAAAAGGTGAACATCGTGGCGCTTTCACGCCAAGTCACTCCATAGTCACTTTGCGGCATTGCCACGGCCACTTCGCTCCGTGAAGGTCAGGATCGACACCGCCGAGCAGCCTTGCGGAGGACTCGATGACCACGAAGCAATCCCTGCGCGCGGCGCTGACCGCGCTCCCGCTGGCCGGCGTGCTGACGCTGGGCCTGGCGACACCGGCGGGCGCCGAGCCGCCGGGCATCCCCGACCCGGCGACCGCGCAGGCCGAACTCGGCGAACTCGTCGTCGCCCCGGAAGGTTCGCTGGACGGCTACGACCGCGACAAGTTCCCGCACTGGAACGAGGGTTCCGACGGCTGCAGCACCCGCGAGGCGGTGCTCAAGCGGGACGGCGAGAACGTCGAGGTCGGCTCGGACTGCTACCCGACCTCGGGCACCTGGAACAGCCCGTACGACGGCGGATCCTGGACCAAACCGTCCGATTTGGACATCGACCACGTGGTGCCGCTGGCCGCGGCCTGGCGCTCCGGTGCCGCGCAGTGGTCCCAGGAGCAGCGCCAGGCGTTCGCCAACGACCTGGAGAGCCCGCAGCTGATCGCGGTCACCGACAACGTCAACCAGGAGAAGAGCGACCAGACCCCGGACCAGTGGCTGCCGCCGGAGGCCGGCTACCACTGCACGTACGCGTCGATGTGGATCGGCTCGAAGCACAAGTACGAGCTGACCGTCACCGAGGCGGAGAAGGGCGCGCTGGAACAGGCGCTCGGCACCTGCTGAGCATCCCGGCGGCGGCGTTCCGCAGTGGACGCCGCCGCAGGCTCAGCTGTGCTCGCCCTCGCGGCGGGGGTGCAGCGGCGGCAGCGCCGAGATCGCTTCGGTGCGGGTGAGCCCGCTGGCCTGCAACAGGTCCACCGCGATGGATCGCACCTGCAACACCACGACCTGCATCGAGAAGTCGCCCTCGCCCAGCAGTTCCACCGATGACGCGCGGGCGACCGAACGCGCGGTCTCCCGCGCCTGCAACGGTTCCACCCCGCTGGCCAGCTCATCGCGCAGCAGCACGACCGAACCCGCCAGCTCCTCCAGCAGGCCAGGAAGCGGGTGCGGAACGGGCTCGCCATCGCGCAGCGCGGCCAGTGCGCGCCGCGCGAGCACGCGCGTGTTGCGCAGCGCCCGGTCGATCGGCGTGGCCGCCGACTCGTAGCGCGCCAGGTCGCCGCGGCGCCGCCAGCGGATCGGCGCGAACTTGGCGATCTCGCCGCCTGCCGTGAGCGCGGTGCGGAACTCGTCGACCAGCTTCTGGCTCTTGCGCGCCCCCGCCAGCGTGTCCGAAGCCAGGTCCGGGTCCCGGCGCGCGACCGCGCCCGCCACGCCGCGCAACCCGTCGGCCAGCGCGCCCAGCACCAGCCGCCCGTTGCGGTGCGCCACCGCGAGCGGGTTCGCGGGCAGCAGCACGGCGACGACGAAACCGACCATGCCGCCGATCGCGGCGTCGATCATCCGGGTCCACCCGCCCGCGCTCAGCGGCGGCAGCAACGTCGCCACCAGCACCGACGACGAGGCCGCCTGCATCACGATGACGCCGCCGCTGTCGGTGAGCACCGCCGTGCTCATCGCCAGCGCGACGACCAGCGCGATCTGCCACGGCCCGGTGCCGATCTGCGAGATCAGCACATCGCCGACGCCGATGCCGATGCTGACTCCGACCACCAGCTCCAGCGACCGCCGCATCCGCTGGCCCAGCGACACCCCCAGCGAGATCACCGCGGCGATCGGCGCGAAGAACGGCTGCGGATGCCCCGCCACGTGCTTGGCCAGCCACCAGGCGAGCCCGGCCGCGACCGCGCACTGCACGATCGGAGTGCCGGTGCGCAGCAGGCGGCGCAGCCGGCGGATCAGTTCCTGGCGAAGTCGATGCACGGGCGAGATTCTCCGTCACCCGAAAGCCGACCTGAAGTGATCAGGGCGCGCCGGATCGGCGGTTACTCGGACAGACCGGTCGCGTCGAGCGAGGCCGGGTCGCTGTCGAGGAGGAGTTGCCTGCAGCGGTCGTACTCGTCCTGCTCGCCGATCGAACCCGCCGCTTTGGCCAGCACCGCGACCGCGCGCAGCACGCCCTGGTTGGGGCGGTGCCGCCACGGCACCGGGCCGAAGCCCTTCCATCCGGACTTGCGCAGCGCGTCCAGCCCGCGGTGGTAGCCGGTGCGGGCGTAGGCGTAGGCGGCGATCACTTCGCCCCGCTCCAGCGCGGTCTCCCCGAGCTGCGCCCACGCGGCGCTGCACGTGGGGTGCTCGGCGGCGACCTGGGCCGGGTCGTTCCCGGCGTCCAGCGCGGACTGCGCCTGGGAGTTCTCCGGCAGCAGCGTTTCCGGCGGTTCCAACAGGTTCGTCATGGCGCCATCCTGTCACCCGGCACACGAACGCCGCCCCAGCCTCGGCCGGGGCGGCGTTTCGGATCAGCGAGCCGCTGCTCAGCCGGCCAGCATCCGGCCCGCGGACTTGAGCGTCTCGCAGCCGTTGGCGACGCGGGCGGCCATGGACTGCTCGGCGGCCTTGAGGTAGCTGCGCGGGTCGTAGACCTTCTTGTTGCCGACCTCGCCGTCGACCTTGAGCACGCCGTCGTAGTTCTTGAACATGTGCTCGGCGATCGGGCGGGTGAACGCGTACTGCGTGTCGGTGTCGATGTTCATCTTCACCACGCCGTAGGAGACCGCCTCGTGGATCTCCTCCAGCAGCGAGCCGGACCCGCCGTGGAAGACCAGGTCGAACGGCTTCGACCCGGCGGGCAGGCCCAGCTTCTGGGTGGCGACCTCCTGGCCCTGCTTGAGGATCTCCGGGCGCAGCTTCACGTTGCCCGGCTTGTAGACGCCGTGCACGTTGCCGAAGGTCGCGGCCAGCATGTAGCGGCCCTTCTCGCCGCCGCCGAGCGCGTCCACGGTGTGCTCGTAGTCGCCCGGCGCGGTGTAGAGCTTCTCGTTGATGTCGTTGCTGACACCGTCCTCCTCACCGCCGACGACACCGACCTCCAGCTCCAGCACGATCTTCGCCTTGGCCGCGTTGTCCAGCAGCTCGCTGGCGATCTGCAGGTTCTCGTGCAGCTCGATCGCGGAGCCGTCCCACATGTGCGACTGGAACAGCGGGTTCTCGCCGCGGGCGACGCGCTCCTGGCTGATCTGGATCAGTGGCCGGACGAAGCCGTCCAGCTTGTCCTTGGGGCAGTGGTCGGTGTGCAGCGCGATGTTCACCGGGTACTTCGCGGCCACCACGTGCGCGTACTCGGCGAGCGCGACGGACCCGGTGACCATGTCCTTGACCTTGGTGCCGGAGGCGAATTCCGAGCCGCCGGTGGAGACTTGGATGATGCCGTCGCTCTCGGCCTCCGCGAAGCCGCGCAGCGCCGCGTTGAGCGTCTCCGACGAGGTCACGTTGATCGCGGGGTAGGCGAACTCGCTCGCCTTGGCCCGGTCCAGCATCTCCGCGTAGACCTCGGGGGTGGCGATGGGCATCGGTCGTCCTCCTCGGGGTGGAGTGAATCTTGGCGGCGGGAGATGCGCCGAATCCTACGAGGGCGCGCTAGGTCCGCGCGGCCCTCTTTCAGACAGCGCTACCCGTTCGCGTCACAGTGAAAACAACTTGATCGGTCTGGTACTGCACCGTTGTCGGAATCCTCACACGAGCAGCGGTCCGGCCTGCCGATCGATCAAGAAACCCAGGCACCGGTGACGGTGTTCCACTCGCGGATGGTGGCCGAGGCCAGCGCGCCTTCCTTGAGGTACGGGTCCTCGTCGAGCAGGGCCTGCACTTCCGCGTCGTCGGCGGCCTCGTAGATGATCTGCGCGCCCCTGCCGTCCGCGTACGGGCCGCCGGCCAGCAGGATGCCCTTGTCCGCCAACGACTTCGAGTACTCCCGGTGCGCCGGGCGCACCGCGAGCCGGTGCTCCTCGTCGTCGCCGTAGACCATCTCGACCACGAACTTCGCCATTGCGGACCTCCCTGACTACTCCGGCGGCGCGGACCCTACCGCCCGTGGGACACGCGGGACCGCGAGCCGGGTAGCTTCATGGCCATGCTCGGGGATCATTCATCGGGGGTCGAACGCAGCGTCGAGAAGACCTTGGGCCATCTGCGCGCGATCGACACCTCGGCCACCGCGACCGACGGCCAGCCGCTCACCCTCGAAGACCTCTACCGCCAGCAGCGGATGCGCATGGTGCGCCTGGCGATCCTGCTCGTCGACGAACCCGCGACCGCCGAGGACGTCGTGCAGGAGGCGTTCACCGGCCTGTACCGCAACTGGTCCGGGCTGCGCGATGCGAATGCCGCGCTCGGCTACCTGCGCACCGCCGTGGTCAACGGCAGCCGGTCGGTGCTGCGGCGGCGCAAGACCGCGCGGGAGTACCAGCCGCCGCACCAGGCCGACGCGCGTTCCGCGGAGTCGCTGGCGATGCTCACCGCCGAGCACCAGTCGGTCGTCGCCGCGCTGTCCGGGCTGCCGCCGCGGCAGCGGGAAGTGCTCGTGCTGCGCTACTACGGCAACCTCTCGGAGGCCGAGATCGCCGAGGCCACCGGGGTCTCGAAGGGCACCGTGAAGTCCACCGCCAGCCGCGCGCTCGAAGCGCTGCAGAAGATCATGCGGACCGAGTGATCGCGGGCAACACCACACCGAGCTGGTGTAGACCACTCGCGCGCCCGTGGCGGAAGATGGACGGCACACCGTCCGCGGCGGTTCCGCCGCCGCTCCGCGCGGTGCGGCCCCGGTGAACCGGGTACGCCGGGCGCAGCGCAGAACGGAAAGTGGGTACGACCAGTGCACAGCGCGCACGACGACACCGGTGTCCGCACGATCGCCGCGAGCCGGATCGTCACGCCGCAGGGCGTGCTGGAACCCGGCTGGATCCGGCTCTCCGGTGCGAGCATCGCCGAACTCGGCAGCGGCACTCCGCCTGAGAGCACCGACCCCGGTGCGGGACCGGCGGACATCACCGACCTCGGTGCGGGCTGGCTGGTACCGGGCTTCGTCGACATCCACTGCCACGGCGGTGGCGGCGGCTCGTTCACCGGCGTGGAACTCGACCAGGCCGAGGCGGCGCTGGCCGCGCACCGCGCGCACGGCACGACGACCATGCTGGCCAGCCTGGTGTCCGCGCCGCTGGCCGACCTGACCAAGCAGATCTCGGCGCTGCGCGAACTCGTCGAGGACGGGCGGCTGGACGGGATCCACTTGGAGGGCCCGTTCCTGTCCGCGGCCCGCTGCGGCGCGCACGACCCGGCGGTGCTGCGCGCGCCGGACCAGCAGTCGGTGCGCAAGCTGCTCACCGCGGGCCAGGGCGCGGTGCGGATGGTGACGCTCGCCCCGGAGCTGGACGGCTCCGTCGCGGCGGTCCGCGAGCTGGCCGATGCGGACGTGATCGCCGCGATCGGGCACACCGACGCGGTCCGCGAAGACATCGTGCCCGCAGTGGAGGCAGGCGCGACCGTGGCCACGCACCTGTTCAACGGGATGCGCCCGCTGCACCACCGCGAACCGGGGCCGGTCGGCACGCTGCTGGCGGACGAGCGGGTGACCGTCGAGCTGATCTGCGACTTCGTGCACCTGCATCCCACGGTGGCCGGCCTGGCCGCGCGGCACGCGGGCGCGGGGCGGACGGTGCTGGTCACCGACGCGATCAGCGCGACCGACGCCGGGGACGGCACCTACGAGCTGGGCAAGCTGCC
>NZ_JAFRFW010000360.1:0-1578 GCF_017434145.1 Saccharopolyspora sp.
ACCAGCACGTAGATCACCGTGACGATCACGACCGTCCAGAAGATCGCCAGCGGCAGCGTCCGGCGCGGATTGCGAACCTCTTCGCCGCCGGTGGAGACGGTGTCCATGCCGATGGTGGAGAAGAACACCGTGGACGCCGCCGTGCCGATGCCCGCGACGCCGAACGGTGCGACCGGAGCCGCGTTCTGCGTGGAGAACGCGGTGAGCGCGATCGCGCTGAACAGCAGCAGCACTGCCAGCTTGATGCCCACGGTGACCGCGTTGATCGTCGCGGACTCGCGAGTGCCGCGCATCAGCAGCACGCCGCACATCGCGACGAGCACGGCCGCGGGCACGTTGATGATCCCGCCCTCACCGGGCGGCGCGCTCAACGCGGCCGGTATCTGCCACCCGGCGGTATCGGCGAGGAACGCGTTGAGGTATTCGCCCCAGCCCACCGCTACGGCCGACGCGGCCACTCCGTATTCCAACAGCAGGCAGGCGCCGACCGCGTAGGCGACGATCTCGCCGAGGGTCGCGTAGGCGTAGGTGTAGGAAGCCCCGGAAACCGGGATCGTCGAGGCGAGTTCGGCGTAGCACAGGGCGGTCAGCGCGGCGGTGATCCCGGCGATCACGAACGAGAGGATCACCGCGGGCCCTGCCTCCGGCACGGCCTCGTTGAGCACGATGAAGATCCCGGTTCCGACCGTGGAGCCGACTCCGATCATGGTCAGCCGCACCACGCCGATCGACCGGCTGAGTTCGCCGCGGCCGTCTTCGGTGCCGCTCTCGGCGAGCAGCGTGCGAACCGGCTTGCGCCGCAGCAGCTGCTGCCACCCCGGCCGGTTCACGAGTGCCTGCCTGCGTTGCTCGCCGGCGACGGGTGGGCGGCGAGTGGTGGTAACCCGCGGGTACGGGACATGCGCGATCCTTTTCGTGCGGTTCGCCGGTAGCGGGGCGGTGCTGCGGTGACCCGCGGGCGGAACCTGGTGTTCGGGCGGAGTTCGGTCGGTGATCAATCGGCGGACGTCATCAGTACTCGCGCCCGGGGTGTCGGGGCAACCGTCGCGGCGGTGGCGGCTGCCGTTTCGTGACCGGGCAGGAGGCGGTCCGGTGCTGATCGTCGCGGCCGGACTGCGGAGCGGACCGTATATCGGGCGGCTCATTATGATCAGTCTCGAGTGAAATAAATCCTTCCGGTGCGCCCCAGCTGTCCTTGGTGTCGGCGAACCGCCGGGACGTCGTCGCACGAACGGAATGGTGCGCGCACAGCAGGTGTTCACCCGCCATGCAGCAGCCGCAGGAGGAGACCCGCGCGCGGCTGGCCGAGGCGCGCGCCGGTGCGCTGGCCCGGATCGAGTCGCTGCGGCGCGATCTCGCCGCGATCCGGGAGACCTCGACCTGGACCGGCACCGACGACGAGCACGACCCCGAAGGCGCGACGATCGCGTACGAGCGCGCCCAGGTGCGCGGGCTGTTCGACGATGCTCGCCGAGAGCTGGAAGCGCTGGACCGTGCGGCCGCCCGCGTGGACGCGGGCAGCTACGGCGTGTGCGAGCGGTGCGGGGCGGCCATCGGGGCCGAGCGGCTGGAGGCGCT
>NZ_JAFRFW010000361.1:0-2841 GCF_017434145.1 Saccharopolyspora sp.
CCGGCAGCGGGTCGGGCCGGGGGCGGCCGCCCCCGAGCCAGCCCCGCCAGCCGGACAGCGGGGAGTCGCCGCGGTGGCCCCGGCGGGCCGGCTGCCCTGGCGCGTGCTGCCGCAGCTCGTCGTGGCGGACCGGCCGGTCGTCGCGCTGCGGCGGCGATTCGCCCCGCAGGCCCGCCCGCCGCGCCTGCTCCCGCGCCTGCGCGTCGCGGGCCTGCTCCTCGACGGTGAGCCGATCCCAATCCCGCTTGGTCTTCCAGAATTCCGAGCGTGCCGCGGACTCCTGCCGCTCCGCTTCGGCCACGCCGTCCCGCCCGGCGGAGTCTTCGGCGGCCCGGCCCGGCTGCGCGGAGTCGCCGTCCCGCTGCCCGCCGTCCTGCTGCCGGGTCTCCTGCCGCTGGGCCTCCTCCCTGGCCGCAACGAGCTGCTGCGTGGCCTCCCGGTAGGTCTTGCCCTTCTCCTTGAGGTCCTTGGTGGCCTGCGCCAGCTCCGGCGACAAGGTGTGGCCGGTGTGCTCGGTGGCCACGTCGTCGTACATCCGGTTGACGTAGGCGTCCCGGAACGCGACGTCCCGAGCACCGGTGGACAAGCCGCGCCACCCGTCGACCACGGACCCGACCAGCGGCATCCCGCTCGGGTTCTCCCTGGCGACCACGCGGAACTCGACGTTGTTCAGCAGCGCCCGGGTCAGGGTCTCCTCGTTGTGGATGACCGAATCCGCGGTGGGCTGGCGCTCCGCTTCGTAGGAATGCAGTTCGCCGGTCTGGGTCAGCTTGGCGGGGTCCCGCGAGGACAGCGCCATCAGGTCGCGGGCGAAGTAGCCGGAGTGCTGCCCGAATGCGTGGCGGTCGCTCGCGTGGCGCTCACCGCCCATGCCCCACGGTTCGGTTTGGCGCACCTCGCTGGTGTGTCCGGTTTCCAGCTCGGAACTGCGCTCGATCTTCGGCTTGATCTTGTTCAGCAGCTCCACCGCGTCGCTGGTGCTGCTGAACTTCGGCGCGTCCGGGAAACGGGCGCGCACCTCCAGCGTCCGGCCCAGCCCGTGCAGCGGAACGTTGAATCCGCCCACCGGCAGTCCGGCCAGCAGCTGCGCGAGGGTGATCGACGACGTCAAGGTTCGGCTGAGCTCTTCGCTGCCGCGTACTCCGGTGTCGCCCAGCGCGCCGCGGGCGGCGTCGATCACTTCCTGGACATCGCCGAAGAAGTGCTCGCCCCACTGGGTGTCCGGCACGGGCTGCGGATGCCCCTGCTCCTGCCAGTCCGCCAGCGCTTCCGGCGTGTGTTCCGCCTCCGGGACGCGGCCGCGGCGGGTGACCTGGCCGTACCGGCTATCCGGCGCCGGCAGCGATTCCTCGAGCAGCTTGGTCACCGCGACCGGCCGGTCCACGGCGACCGCGTCGGTGAAGCTCTCCTCGTTGCGCCCCACTCGCAGCTTCAGCCGCAGGTCCCCGCCGTACTCGGCGACCGGGCCGATGGTTTCGGCGGAGTGCTCGAGGCCGGTCTCCTCGGTCTCGGTACCCGTCCGCTTGCGGAAGCCCCATCGGCTCTGCAGCTGCCCCCCTGTACCTGCCGCGCCGTAGCTGGGGTGGTGCTCCGGCCCGGTGCGGATCTCGCTGCCGCGGCCGCCGAGGCGGGCGCCGAGCATGGTGCTCAACATGGTCCGGGCGCGGCTCGCCTTCTTTTCCACGCTCGGTGTGGCGAGGTTGGTGACCTTCAGCTTGTTGGCGTGCACGAGCTTGCCGTCGCCGCGCGGGGTGAACTCCGCTTCCAGCGCGAAGTGGTAGGTGTTGCCGCGGAATCGGCGTTCGTAGCGCAGCTCGGTGCGCTCGCCGCCGTTCATGGTCTGCTTGGCGGCGTCGTTGACGTCGCTGAGCAGCGTGTTCAGCAGGTCCTGGTTCTGGTGCCAGTTGCCGGCGGAATCCTGCGGCAGCAGGGCTTGCGCGACCTCCGCGCCGTAGCGCTCGGCCAGGCTGGTCCGCACCTGGCCGAGCTGGTCGCGCAGGTCGACCGGGTCGATGATCCCGCCGAGGCCGAACGACGGCCGGACGGCGCGCTGCGGGTCCAGCGCGGGCGGCACCGGCAGCGGCGGTTCGGCCGGTCCGTCCTGTTCAGCGCGCGGGGGGGGTTCGGACGGGCCCGCTTCCGCGGGCTCGTCGGGCCGCACCGGCGCGTCCGGAGCGGCCGTGCCGTCCTGTTCCGGCAGACCGGGCCGCAACTCGTCGAGCTGGTCCTTGGTCAGCCACATCAGCTGGGTGCCGGGCAGTTCGGCGATGTTGCCGCGCCGCCTGACCCCGGAGCGGTCCGGGAACCAGTTGAACGGGTCCAGATTCCCCCGGTACCTGCCCTCGGCGACCATGCCCGCGTGCACCTTGACCCGCGCCAGGTACACCGGCTGCGCCGGATTCTCGATCCGCGTGCGATGGCCGCTTTCCACACCGCGCGTGGTCTCCGCGCCCCGTGACGTGCTGTACGGCGAAGTGTTGACCACGCCGATCCCCTGGCCCTGCGCCAGGTGCCCGTCGTGCTGCGAACCACCCAGGTAGCCCAAGAACACCGAACCCACGAAGCCGGCGCTGGTGACGTTCCAGCCCCGCGCATGGCCCACCTTGTTCCTGGCGGTGAGCTCGCGGGACATCATCTCGTACTCGCTGCGGGTCACCGGCGCGGAATCGTCCAGCACCGGTTTGAGCGTGGTGGCCATCGACACGTGCAGGTTGGCGCGCGCCCGCTGGTAGGACAGCTCCGCGGTCCGGGGCCTGCTGAACCGCTGCGGGTCGGCCTCGATCCGCCGCGGGTTCAGCATCGCTTGCACCGGGCGGACGATCTCCGGGACCGGGAAGCGCA
>NZ_JAFRFW010000362.1:0-4037 GCF_017434145.1 Saccharopolyspora sp.
CCGCGATCCTTCAGAGTGACGGCCGCGCGCGTCACTCGCTCGACTCGCGGCTCTCACCAGACAAAACGAAGAGCGCCACAAAACGACCTCGCGGACAGGTGTTACCCCGTAGAGTGGCGACGTGGATCTGGCGAACCTCGCTGAGAGCGATTTGCAACGCACCTTGCAAAAGTACGACCAGCTTAAGCCTGACCAGGTTAGGCGCACGCATCAAGCGCCAGCAGGAGGGCAATCCTTCCTTATACGCGACAGGAAGCATTACGAACTTCGCGCCATCGCAAGCATCCTCCAAGAAGAAACCGGCCTAGCTGTAGAACTGTCCTCAGCGGAAACACACCTCGCTGCACACCTGGAAACCATGGGAAATGTGGTGATGCGCACGCCTGAGAAGCCCGCTAAGGTAATTGACGATATACCCGGAATCGCGACCGGCCACCGTTTCCGTTCTCGACGGGAGGCGCACGTGCTGGGCGCCCATCGAGCCCTTCAGGCGGGGATCACCGGAAACCGAGAGCACGGCGCCGAGTCCATCGTCGCCTCCGACGGATACGAAGACGATGAAGACTACAAGACGTGGCTGATCTACACCGGCCATGGCGGCAGAGGTGGTACCGGACACCAGTTCGGCGACCAAAGCTTCGGCGCACCTGGAAATGCCGCCCTGCGCTTCAGCCAGCTGACCGGATCACCAGTCAGAGTAATCCGGGGAGCGAGCCCGAAAAGCCAAAACCAGCACCTCCCCAAAACGGGCCTGCGGTACGATGGTCTCTACCTAGTAGAAGACTCTTGGAGTGAACCGGGAAAGAGCGGAAATAAATCTGGTCTGCCGGTTTCTTTTGACACAGCTGACGGAGGACGCAGACCAGGTCGCAGAGCCATCATCAGAAAGCCCGGCGGGAAATTCACACCCACAACGGACGCGCCGCACCGTAAGCCAGGTCAAGCGTCTAGCCGAGGTGCGCAAGCAGGTGTTGAAGAGTTACCGGTTCACCTGCCAAGCGTGCGAAGTCCGGCTCATGATAAAAGATCAGCCATACGCGGAGGGTGCGCACATACGCGCTGTCGGGTACCCGCACAATGGACCAGACGTAGCCGAGAACATGCTCTGCCTGTGCCCCAATTGCCACGCGCAGTTCGATGCGGGCGCAATAACCGTCGATGACGATCTGAACCTAAGCCGAAACGGTGAACCGGCCGGCAAACTGCATGTTGTTAAGGAGTGTCATCCTTCCTTTGAACAGCTGGCGTATCACCGCGCAACGAGCTAGGGCTCTTCGCGGTTCAGCAAGCGTCGAGGGCACAGGGCCGCGAGAACCCCGTCAACCTCACCACCTCGGATACCGCCGCAGCCAGCCGTCTCGGGTGAAGTCGTCGTGGTACGGGTTGCGGCGACCGAAGTTCCAGTAGGCGTCGTCGGCGACTTCCTGGACGAGGTCGGTGAGGTCGAGGGCTTCGAGCCAGTCCTGCGGCAATCCGGCGACGCCGGTGCGGGCACCGATGAGGGCTCCCGCGAGCGCTCCGGTCAGGGCGCTGCGGCCGGAATGGTTGACCGCGCTGAGCAGCGCGACGCGGGGATGGGCTTCGCGTTTGGCCGCCGCCAGCAGGGCGCGGCCGAGCACCGAGGTCGTGTCCTGCCCGGTACCGATGGCTTCGAGCTCATCGACATCGTCGGCGAGGTATTCGTGCCTGCGATCGGCCACATGCCGGAGGGTTCCCGCGACCTGCTCGCCGGCCTGCCCGGCCGGCTCGCGGAACTCCTGGTCCAACAGCTCGAGCAGCTGCATCCAAGTCGGGTTCACGAACTTCGCCGAGGTGATGAGCCGGAAGAAGATACCGCTCAACGCATCCGCAGCGGCCGCGTCGACGGACGCGCGGTGCCAGCCGTAAGCCAACGAGCCGGCACCGTGCGACGAGACCGCTTCCGGCAACGACCACATCAGCATCATCGGCCCGTGCAGCCCGGTGTCGTTCGACGGATCGGCCACTGCCCGCTGAACCGCCCCCAACAGCCCGTCCGGAACGCCGCGGCGGAATCGCACCTCCGGCACCCGGCTCAAGAAACCGTCCGGTTCGGGATGCCGCGGGGCGAGCGGTCCCGCCGCCTGCTGCCACGGCACGCCTTGCGCGGACAACCACCGGGCGTGCGCGGAAGCGATCGCGGCGGTGACGTCGGATGGATGCTGCGGTCCCTTGAAGTCCATGCAGCGGATGGCGCCCTCGGTCAGGAACAGCAGCAGTTGAGTACGCCAGCTCACCTGGCCGGAACGGTCGAAAGCGGGCTCCATGTCCTGCACGCCCCGCGCGCCGAACCGGTCCTGGATCTCCTGCCAGGACCAACCGTCCACCGCGGCCCCCAGCGCGTCGCCGAGCGCGAAACCGGCGTATGCACCCACTACCGCATGCCAGGAACGGTGCAGGTCGGATCCGCCGACGTTCGGGAACTTCCCGAAGTTCGCCACATCCGGGCGCAACCGGCCGGCGTCGTCGTGTCGCGCCAGGAGGCCGTTGGCGTGCAGATCCGATGGCCAGCTCTGCCCGCTGATGTCGTCGCCGGAGTCCGCGAGCCCGCCGAATCGGTTCACGCGCACGGTCGCCCTGGCGTTGGCCGCGTGCCACGCCTGCCCGAGGATCATGCGCTGCCGCTCCTGCCCGGTCAGGTCGTAGCCGCTCTCCCGCGCCTGGCGGATCGCGCTTTCCGGGACACCCAGCTTCGAGTCGAGGCCGAACCGCTGCCGGATTTCCTCCGCGCCCTGATCCAGCGAACCGTCCGGTCCGATCTCGGTGACCAGCTGCGGTTCCTCCGGCCGGAAACCGGGGTAGTCGGCGCAGGTGCGGGCGAGTTCCTCGGCGGTGACCTCGGTGCTCGGATAGCTCTGCGGGTTGAGCACCATCGCGGTCCCGGGAAACCGCTCGGCGAAGGTCGGCACGGTCATCCGCAGCCATCGGAGCGCCTGCGGGATCTTGCGCGGCGAGCTGTACACGTCGAGTTTGCGCCTGCCACCCGCAGTGTCGACGGTGACGTCATCACCGCTGCTGCCCACTGGCACGAGCACGACAGTTTTCAGCAGCCCCACCAGGAACTGAGCCCGTTGGAGCCGGATCGCCTGGTAGTTCAGCAACGCCTCGAGCGGATTCTGCGACCGGGGGAATCCGGCACGCTCCGGGCCGACCCGGTAATCGGGGTTCGGCCGCTCTTCCCGGCTGCCGTCCGGGTGCTCGACCTGCCAGCCCGCCACCGCGTGCCGCGGCACGCCCAGCGCGTGGAAGCCCGCCTCCCGGTACTCCGGGTCGATGATCTCGAGGTACCTCGGCTGCCCCGGCCAGTCCACCGGAGCGGAGAAACCCGGGTGCGGCGTGGTGTTCGCGGACCGCAGCTCGCCCTCCGGCTCGGTGACGATCAGCCGCGGCGGCGGGAAGATCCGCTGCATGGAGTCGCCGCCGTCGAGGAAGGCCACGTTGTCCCACGGCACTTCCCAGCCCTCCGGGCCGCGCTGCACGCTGTCGTGATCGACCCGGACGCCGTCCGGAGTGTCGAGGGACATCCCGACGGCGCTCATCCACCGTTGCGCGAGCGCGATCGCGTCGGCCTTCTCCACGGTCACGGGGTCCTTCCTCGATCCTGTCCGGGCATGCCCGCTCCAGCCTCGTGCAACCACCGCTGTCCGGCCGAGGTGGGGGTCCAGCTCTGGGTGTCCGGCCGGTAGGTGCCGAGCACTTCCTCGGCGCCGGTGGGGTCTTCCGCGACGAGCTCGGCGGGGCCGCCGAACTCCGCGCCGCCTGGCCCATCCAAGGCGCCCTCCTGGTCCGGTGTCTCGAAGCGCAGCTTCACGCCCGCCGCATCGTCGAAGCCGCCGGAACCGAGATCGACCAGCGCGTCCTTGCGGAACATGGCCTGCCTCCCGTCGTGCGTCGCGACCGGGCCGGGATCCTGATTGCCGAGGTACCGGGCGGCCAGGTCCGGCGGGATCGTCCGCTCCCGATGGTGCGTGATCGACCCGGTGTCGCCGGGGCGCCACGGCTGGCGATCCCGGGACTCG
>NZ_JAFRFW010000363.1:0-2450 GCF_017434145.1 Saccharopolyspora sp.
CGAGAAGTGCCCGGATCGGCACAAGCGGTGCCGGCGGGTGCCGGGGGGCGCCCCCCGGACCGCCGCCAGTGGCTCTCACCATGTGTAGCGGGGGCGCGTGCGCCGACCGGCGACGTTGAAGGTCGGGTACATGCAACCCTGGTCGTCGGTATCCGTGCCCCAGGTGCAAGGCACCCCCCGTCCGCTCCGGCTGCACGACACCGCCACCGGCGAGGTCCGGCCCGTCGCGCCCGGCCCGCTGGCGCGGATGTACGTCTGCGGCATCACCCCTTACGACGCAACGCACCTCGGGCACGCCGCCACCTACCTGGCGTTCGACCTGGTGCACCGGATCTGGCTGGACAACGGCCACGACGTGCACTACGTGCAGAACGTCACCGACATCGACGACCCGCTGCTGGAGCGCGCGGAGCGGGACAACGACGACTGGATGGTCCTCGGGATGCGCGAGACCGCGCTGTTCCGCGAGGACATGGAGGCGCTGCGGGTGCTGCCGCCGCAGGACTTCATCGGCGCCGTGGAGGCCATGCCGGAGATCATCGAGGCGGTCGGCAAGCTGCTGGCGTCCGGCGCGGCGTACCGGGCCGATGACCCCGAGTACCCGGACATCTACTACCGGCACGACGCCACCGGCCGCTTCGGCTACGAATCGAACTACAGCGCCGCGGACATGGACCGCTTCTTCGCCGAGCGCGGCGGTGACCCGGAGCGGCCGGGCAAGGAGCACCCGCTGGACGCGCTGCTGTGGCGGGCCGCGCGGCCGGGCGAGCCGTCCTGGGACTCCGAACTCGGGCCGGGCAGGCCGGGCTGGCACCTGGAGTGCTCGGTGATCGCGCTGAACCGGCTGCGGATGGGCTTCGACGTCCAGGGCGGCGGTTCCGACCTGGCGTTCCCGCACCACGAGTACAGCGCCGCGCACGCCGAGGCGCTGACCGGGCAGCACCCGTTCGCCCGGCACTACTGCCACGCCGGAATGGTCGGCCTGGACGGCGAGAAGATGTCCAAGTCCAAGGGCAATCTGGTGTTCGTGTCCCGGCTGCGCGGTGACCGGGTGGACCCGATGGCGGTGCGGCTGGCGCTGCTGGACGGGCACTACCGCGCGGACCGCTCGTGGACGGCGGACGCGTTGACCGCGGGCTCCGCCCGGCTCGCGCGGTGGGGCTCGGCGGTTGCGCTGCCGGCCGGGCCGTCCGCGGACGAGGCGATCGCGGGTCTGCGGGACCGGCTCTCCGACGACCTGGACACCGAGCGGGCGCTGCTGGCGGTGGACGCCTGGGTGGACGCGGCGCTGTCCGGCGGTGGTTCTGACGAGTCGGCGCCGGGTGCGGTGCGGGATGCGGTGGACGCGTTGCTCGGGGTCCGGTTGTAGTTTCGCGCGCCCGATTGCGGGCGAAATTGTTTTCGCGGAAGGTGTCGCGGCAATCGTTCGGTCGATCGCCGCGGCACCTTTTCCTTTTCCGCGCGGTTCGTGCGCCGAAGGTTGCCTCCGCAATCGGCGGAGGTCGGACCGGTGCGACCTGGCCGAAAATCCCGCCGGGCGCATTTCGGCATCGCGGCGCAGGTCGGGCCGAGCACTTGGCGTGATTGATGCCATGCCGCCAGTGGAGTAGTCGCGGCGATCCGGTTACGCGCAATTGGACGAGTTGATTCCTGCTGAGCGGGCTTCATTGCAGGTCGAGAGTGTTCGCGATGCGGCGGGCGTCATTCGGATGGCGGAATAATCTGAAAATTCTCGATCTGTGGCGGAGGCGCGAAAGTCCGATTTGGTGACCCTGCGCGTACGTTGCGCTTTTCCTCGCTCGCCGAAAACCGACTGAACCGCCGGTAGCCGCGTGACTTTCCGAATTCGCTCTGGTTGGATCCCGGTCCATGACTCGGCACGAACCACGAATTGGCGATCGCATCGCGGGTCGTGAGGTGCAATGGTGACGCGGGTCCGCGACGTGCTGGAACGCTCCCGGAAATCGCTGCTCGACGGCACCGCCCGGCAACGCATCGAAGGCTCCACCCGGCACCTGCTGGAACGGTCCCGCGCGACGGTGGCCCAGTTCGTCGGCCAGCCCGCGACCCGCGAGACCGGCCCGCAGGAGATCCTCGCCGGGGTGTGCTCCAGCGTGGCGCTGCGCGACCTCAACCTCGTCGACTCGCTGCTGGAGCAGCTGGAGAAGATGGAGGCCGAGGAGGACGACCCGGACGCGCTGGCGCGGCTCTACCGGCTGGACCACCTCGCCACCCGGCTGCGGCGCAACGGCGAGAACCTGCGCGTGCTGGCCGGGCGCGACGCCGGCGGCGGCAGCTCCGAACCGGCCTCGCTGGTCGACGTGATCCGCGCGGGCGTTTCCGCGGTGGAGCACTACGCCCGCGTCGAGCTGGGCACGGTCGCCTCGCTCGGTGTCGTCGGCTTCGCCGCCGACGACGTCAGCAGGCTGCTGGCCGAACTGCTGGACAAC
>NZ_JAFRFW010000364.1:0-2565 GCF_017434145.1 Saccharopolyspora sp.
GCTACCTGCGCGTCGAAGGACTTGCCGTGCCCGCGCACGTGCACGCCGCGGCGCGAGAATTCCGCTATGCCGCAAGGGTTTTCCTCGCCCCGCCGTGGCCGGCGATATACCGCACCGACGAGGAGCGCAAACAACCGGCCGAACTGGCCGAGCGGACCTGTGAGGCGGTCGCCGATGCCTACGCCGAGCACGGCTACGAGCTGGTGGAACTGCCGCGCCTGCCGGTTGCCGAGCGGGCTCGGTTCGTGCTCGACTCGGTCGAGCAGTGACCATTGCAATGGTAATCAGGGTTCTGCTTTGCTGGTCGGAGTCGACCCGCAGGGCGGAGGAGTCCACGATGGCCGAACACCTGATGCTCGTCGTCAGCAACGCCAAACCGGACCGCGAGCAGGAGTTCAACGACTGGTACAGCGGCAAGCACGTGCTCGACGTGCTGGAGAAGCTCGAAGGGTTCGCCACCGCGCAGCGGTTCGTGCTCGCCGACGAACAGGTCGAGGGCGGTTGCCCGCACCGGTACCTGGCGCTGTACCGGATCCCGGAAGGCAGGCTCGCCGAAGCGCAGGAGTGGATCCGCTACCAGCGCACCGAGCGGGCGCAGGCGGAGTCCGAGGGACGCGATCCGCTGGTCGACGTCGCCGAGGTCTTCGACGGCCCGACGCATTCGTGGTTCTTCACCGCGATCACCGACGAACTCACCAGCAGCCGCACTCCTCGCAGGTGACCAGCTACACTGCCGGATCCGCGAACACCACGGACTTGCACGAGCGGTCTGGCGCGCGACGCGGGCCGGGACCGCGCAGGAACCGGACGCGGGTCGCGGCGATGGTGGCGGACTCGGTGCGCACGGTTCGGATCCAGTGGGGGCACCGGTGCTGGGTTCGATTCGTCATCGTTGCTCGCAATTCTTGGCGCGGAAACTCGGTCTACAGTGGACGATCAAGCGGCTGATGCGGGCTGTCCGGGCAACATCGCCGCCCGGGCCTCGCGCAAGTCGGCGAAGGTCGGCAGAGTGTCCGCCAGCCCGGCGGCCGCCAGTGCGTGCTCGACCGTTCGGGTGTTGTTGACGATGCCCAAGGCGATCCCCCGGTGCCAGGCATGGGCGTGGGCATCCGAAAGCAGTTCCAGGCCGGCGACGGCAAGGAAGGTCAGATTGCTGAGATCGATCACGATCGCCGCCAACTTGGTTTGCAGCCGGGGCCAGAGCAACCCGGCCAAGCTCGGCGCCGTCGCGGCGTCCAGCTCTCCGGACGCGCTCAACACCGCCAGGTGCCGGTCCGAAAAATTCATCCGCAGCAGCAACGTCGGTCGTCTCGTGGCCGCTGTCGTCCCGTCGATGTCGACTTCGGGAGTGGTGACTGGAAGGTCGATGGAAGAACTGCGTGTCAGCACGCGCGTCTCCTGTTCGTCGCGATCACGACTTTTCGCGGTCGCCGGGCCGGTGAGGGGCCGAGAACAATCGAGCCGCCGTTCTGAGGGGAAGGGCGGCGGGAGCAAGTAAGCGGCGTCCTCGTTCGGTGTGCCAGCTACTGCTCAACCAGCCACCATCGACGCTACGGGTCACACGTGCCACTGTCGACCCCGCAGTCCACCCGGTGGCGAGCGATATTCGCCCAAGAACTGGCCACCGCACTGTCGATGCCGAGTGCGTACTCGCGACCCCGCCGCCGCTCCCGAACGCGGTCCGCGCTGCCGAGCGGATCTCATCGGCCGCCGTCCGCGCCGGGTTCACGGGTGAACGCGGGTGGCCTGATGCTTCGCATGGGCCTGTCGAAGCAGGCTCACCAGTTCCTGATCGTTCCGGAGCTTCTCGCGGTACTTCTCCGGCAGCGCGCTCAGCTGCCGTTCCCTGGCGAGCATCCTGTCGTAGATCTGCCTGCGAACGGCGGGATCGGTTTCGTAGCCCTCGTCGAGGTATTCCGCCGCGTGCCGCCGGGCGCCGGAGAGGGCGTTCTGCGCGCGACCCTTCTTGCTGACCAAGGAGGCCACCGTGGTGACCACCAGCACGCCGAGGATCACGCTCAGCGACAACCCCGTGCTGATCTCGACCACGGGAACCGATCGGCCGCTGTTGATGAACGGCACGTTGTTCTCGTGCAACGCGTGCAAGACGAGTTTGACGCCGATGAAGGCGAGGACGGTGGCCAGCCCGTAGGACAGGTAGACCAGCCGGTCCAGCAGACCATCGATCAGGAAGTACAGCTGCCGCAGCCCGAGCAATGAGAAGGCGGTGGCCGTCAAGACCAGGTAAACGTCCTGGGTCAAGCCGAAAATGGCCGGAATGGAGTCCAGTGCGAACAGGACGTCGGTGGCCCCGATGGCGACCATCACCAGCAACATCGGGGTCAGTACCCGCTTGCCATCGACGGTGGTGAACAGCTTGTCGCCGTCGAAGGAATCGGAAGTTCGCAGGAACCGCTTGGCCAACCGGACCGGGAGGTTGTCGGCAGTGCGCTGCTCGGACGTCTGGGGCTTGACCAGGTTCCCCGCGGTGACCAGCAAGATCAGCCCGAACAGGTAGAACACCCACGCGAAGGTGTTGATCAGTGCGGCGCCGAGGAAGATGAA
>NZ_JAFRFW010000365.1:0-1803 GCF_017434145.1 Saccharopolyspora sp.
CCGGCCTGCGCGTCGGCGGCGAGCCGCAGGTTCAGGAAGCCCGGTCCGGCCACGTCGACCTCGGCGATGCCTTCCCGCCCGGTCAGCTCCTCGGCCAGCCAGCCGGCGAGGTCCCGCGGCGGCACGCCGGCCTTCTTGGCCACCTGCATCGCGATGTTCGTCGCGTAGTCGCCGTGCTCGGGGTTGCGCGGGCGTTCCACGGTCACCGCGTCGGGCAGCACGGATATGTCCAGGCCGCGGGCGGTGAGCACGTCGACGGCGGCACTGCGGACCAGGTCAGCGAGAACGGCGGGAGTCACCTGATGCAGTTTAAGTGCCGGTCTTCCGAGTCGTTTTGCCTGGGTGGGCGGTGCCGGGCGAGCGCGTTGCTCCGTTCGCCGCGCCGCGTTCCGCCGGAACCGGCTGGTCACCGCGTTGTGAGACCGTTATTACCCGCCGTGTTCGAAATTCTCCCCTGTTGATCGCGGCGTCCCTAAACTGGCGAGCCGTCCCGGCGACGGCGGGTGGAGGACGAGGACGAGATGACCAGCGGCAAGAAGAACAAGGCGATGCGCAACGCGCGCAGTTCCGTTGCGCAGCAGCGATCCGTCCCGTGGCTCACGATCGCCGGGGTCGGCGTCGTCGTTCTGGTGGCGGCCCTCATCTTCGGATTCGTGTACATGGAGCACCGCGAGAACACGGCCTCGGAGAGCGCGCAGGCCGAAGCGGACGCTGCTGCGGCGCCGTTCAAGCCCTCGCCGCAGAATCCCGACCCGTCGAAAAAGATCCCCGGTGTCGAAACCGCCGACTATCCCGGTATGCAGCACGTGACGGCTCAGCAGCGGGTGGCCTACGACAAGGCCCCGCCGTTCGGCGGCCCGCACGACAACGTCTGGGCCGACTGCACCGGCGTGGTCTACCCGCAGGCGGTACGCACCGAGAACATGGTCCATTCGCTGGAGCACGGTGCCGTGTGGATCGCCTACGACCCGGAGAAGGTCGGCGCGGACGGCGTGCAGCAGCTGGCCCGGAGGGTGCAGAACCGCCCCTACACGATGCTTTCGCCGTACCCGGGGTTGGATTCGCCGATCTCGTTGCAGTCGTGGGGACACCAGCTCAAGCTCGACGCTCCGGACGATCCGCGGATCGACCAGTTCATCACCGCGCTGCGGCAGAACCCGAACGGCGTGTACCCGGAGGTCGGCGGCTCCTGCCAGGCGATCCCGGGCGGGTTCGACACGCAGAACCCGCCGCCGTTCGACCCCGCTGCGCCGCCGCCGGACGCCGTGCCGATGAGCGGTGCGGGCGCGCAGAGCGGTGCCGGTGACATGGGCGGGGGCCGTTGACCGGCGCGGCGTGGAACTCGCGGTGGCCGCTGATGGCACGGGTAGTCATCGCGGCCGGGGTGGCGACGGCTCTGCTGCTGCTCGGTGCCGCCGCAGGACTGCTGATCGCCGGGCCGGCACGACCATCGGAGCCCGCGCCCGGCGCGGTCGACGTCGGCTTCGCGCAGGACATGTCGATGCATCACCAGCAGGCGGTCACCATGGCCACGCTCGCGCGGGAACGCGGCGGCGACGCCGAGGTCCGCGGGCTCGCGTTCGACATCGAGACCAACCAGCGCGACCAGATCGGCCGGATGCAGGGGTGGCTGAACTTGTGGGGGCAGCCACCGCAGGCGAGCGGTCCGCCGATGCAGTGGATGCACGGTGGCGAGCACCAGCGCGGGGGCGAGCACCAGCACGGCGGCATGGCGGCCGGGGCGGGGATGCCCGGCATGGCCGACAGCGCGGAGCTCGCGCGGTTGCGGACGCTGCGCGGGCC
>NZ_JAFRFW010000366.1:0-3226 GCF_017434145.1 Saccharopolyspora sp.
ACCGGCGCGGTCGGCCTGATCACCTCGCCGGAGCAGGCCGAGGAGGTCGTCTCCTCCGGCTCGGCGGACGCGGTGCTGCTGGCGCGGGAACTGCTGCGCGACCCGCACTGGCCGTTGCACGCCGCGGACCGGCTGCACGCGGACAACATCTGGCCCCGCCAGTACGGGCGCGCCCGCCGCGCCTGACGAACCGGGGCGCCGGACCCCTCCACCCCGATGGACGGGGTGAACGTCTCCTGCGCTCCCCCGGCCGCGAACACGAACGTCCCGCCGGCAGTGGTGCGCCGACGGGACGTTCGTGCGCGCGAGTCAGGCTTCGGCGAGCTGGGCCTGCCACATCCAGTGCGTCTTCTCCAGCTCCTGCGCGATGCTGATCAGCATGTCCTGGGTGACCAGGTCCGTCTTGTCGGTCTCGTCGATCCGGCCGCGCATCCGCCGGATGATCTTCTCCAGCGACTCGACGACCGCCTCGATCACGTCGCGGTCCTGGCGCCAGCCCTTCTCGAAGGTGGGCACGCCGGAACCCTCGGCGACCGTGGAGGCGCGCCCGTCCGGCGGGACGCCGAGCGAAGCGGCCCGTTCCGCGACGTCGTCGGCGAATCCGCGCGCGGCGCTGACCAGCTCGTCCAGCTGGAGGTGCACGGTGCGGAACGACCGGCCGACGACGTTCCAGTGCGCCTGCTTGGCGACCAGGTGCAGGTCGATCATGTCGAGCAGGGTGCCTTGCAGCGCCTTGCCGGTGATGTCCTGCTCCGCATCGCCCAGCGGGCTCGTGACCGGAGCCTTCGACTTGTCGCCCATGAGGTACCTCCTCGTGCTCGGGTGCGCAGTCGGTTCAGGAAACGCACCCGTGGGGTACCCGAGCGGGGCCGGAAAATCACTCGCCGGCGCGGACGGAATCGAATCAGCGGCGCCGCTGCGCGAACTCGACGACCTGTTCACCGATGGTGCGCAGGGTTTCGGCGACCTTCGCGTCGGAGCACTCGCCGTCCGGGCCGAAGCGGGTCTCGGTGGAGTTCACCGCGGCGCCCAGCGGCGTAGGCCACCCGCGCAACGCGTGCACCACCGACCGCAGCGCGTGCAACGTGCTCACGGTGGCCTGCCAGCCGTAGGCGGTTCCGACGCAGCCGACGGCCCGTCCGTCCAGGTAGGGCGGATCGTCGCCGCGCAGGTCCTCGACGTAGTCCAGCGCGTTCTTCATCAGCCCGGAGATCGTGCCGTGGTAACCGGGCGAGGCCAGCACGACGCCGTCCGCGGTGCGCAACGCCCGCACCAGCTGTCCGGCCGCGGGAACGCGCTGCGGGTCCTCCGGGTCGTAGAACGGCAGCACCAGGTCGTCGCCGCCGATCGCCTGCACCTTCGCGCCGGCCGCCTGGGCGCCTGCGAGCACGACGTGCATCGCCCGCTCGGACTGCGAACCCGGTCGCATCGAGCCGCCGAGGCCCACCACGGTCACCGTCATACGTCGATCCTTCCCTCGCAGCGGCGTACCGCTGGCGGCTCGCGATTCACGCTACGACTTGCAGCCAGCTCAAGGTCAAGGTGCGAAGCGGTGTCCCCGAACACGCCTACTTGTGAGTAGCCTCGGGTTCGCGTGTTCACCGTCCGGAAGGTTCCGCCATGTCGATAGCCACCGCTGCGCTCAGCTCCGCCCCGGCCACCCGCGTGCTGGGAGCCGGGTTGCACACCGTGTTCGCGCTGCCGCGCCCGATCCGCCGGGCCATCGCGGGCACGCCGCTGCGGATGGACGGGCAAGAGCTGGCGCTGGACGCGCAACTGCTGCTGAAGATGCAGAAGCTCACCGGAAGCACCCAGCTGTCCGCGCCGACCGCGCAGCTCGCACGCGCGATGATGACCAAGTCGCACGGGATCGTGGAACGCACCGAGATCAGCGGTGTCTCGGTGGGCGACCGGCGCATCCCCACGCCTTCCGGCGAACTCGCAGCCCGGCTGTACCGGCCGCAGCACGTGCACGACCCGAGCGGGCTGCTGGTGTTCTTCCACGGCGGCGGCTGGGTCGTCGGCGACCTGGACACCCACGACGACCTGTGCCGATACCTCGCCAAGAACGCCGGAACGCGGGTGCTGTCGGTGGACTACCGGCTCGCGCCCGAGCACCCGTTCCCCGCCGCGTTCGACGACGCGATGGCGTCCTGGCGGTACGCGGTGGACAAGGCGACCGAACTCGGCACCCGGCCGGAGTGGATCGCCGTCGGCGGGGACAGCGCGGGCGGGAACCTCGCCGCGTCCGTGGCCTACCAGGCCACCCGCGAAGGCGGGACGAAACCGGCATTCCAGCTGCTGCTGTACCCGGCGGTGGACGCAACGGTCCGCAGGCGTTCCCGCGAGGTGTTCGGTGATTTGAACCTGATCCTCAGCGACGCCGACATGACCTGGTTCCTGGACCAGTACGTGCCGGAGATGGACCGGCGCGCCGACGTGCGGCTGTCGGTGCTGCTGGCCGAAGACCTCGCCGGGCTGCCGCCCGCGCACGTGGTCACCGCCGGGTTCGACCCGCTGCGGGACGAAGGCGAGGAGTACGCGCGGCGGCTCACCGAAGCCGGCGTCCCGGTCGTCGCGCGCCGGTTCGACGACCTCGTGCACGGATTCGCGAACCTGCGCCAAGCCGGGACGCGGTTCAACGAGGCGTGCAGCGAGATCGCCGGGACGCTGCGAGCCGGACTCGCGCTGGGCGAGCCGGTCGACTCCGTTCCCTGAGTCCGCGGCGGTCGAGCGGCACCTGAGCCGCCGCCGACTCCCGCGCATCACTCGTCCAGCAGGCCGCGCAGGCGGATCAGCAGATCTTCGCGGGTGTTCGCGCCGAGCCGTTGCTTCATCCGCCCGATGTGGTGCTCCACGGTCTTGGCGGAGATGAACAGCTTCTTGCCGACCTGCTTGTAGGTGAGCCCGGACAGCACCAGCTCGGCGACCTCGCGTTCGCGGCCGCTGAGCGCTCCGCCGTCCGGGCCGCCGACCGCGCGCGGCCGTCCGGGCTTGCCCTGCAGCGAACGGGCGCACTCCAGCAGCGCCAACATCGCGGGGCGGTCCGGCGTGTGCAGCGCCGCCTGCCCGGCCAGCCGGGCACCGTCCCAGGTCAGCCCGGCCGCGTGCAGCCCGCGAGCTGCTTGTTCGGTGGCTTCCCGATCCACCTCACCGGCCAGCACACCCAGCCACGCGCGGGCCGCCGCGGCCATCGCCGACGCCATCGGGCTGCTGGCGGCCATGG
>NZ_JAFRFW010000367.1:0-8384 GCF_017434145.1 Saccharopolyspora sp.
GGCACCGAACCGCACGAGGTCGTTCCGGTCGTCCCGGCGGCGGTGCTGTTCGATCTGCCGATGGGCGACTGGGGCAACCGGCCGGACGCCGCCTTCGGCCACCGCGCCTGCGATGCGGCCTCGGCCACCGAGGCTCGGGAGGGCAACGTCGGCGCCGGAACCGGCGCGGTCGCGGGCTCGCTCAAGGGCGGCACCGGTTCCGCCAGCGCGGTGTTCACCAGTGACGTGCTGGGCAGCGAGGTCACCGTCGGCGCGTTGATGGCCGTGAACTCCTCGGGCTCGGTGATCGACCCGGAGACCGGGTTGCCCTGGAACCCGCATCCGGGCCTGCGCGCCCCCTCCGCCGACGAGATCGCGGCGGGCAAGCGGCTCGGCCCCCGGCCGTCGCGGCACGGGACTGCGCAGCGTCCGGTGAACACCACCGTCGGAGTCGTCGCCACCGACCTCGCGCTGACCAAACCGCAGTGCCACCGGATCGCGGTCGCCGGGCACGACGGGCTGGCGCGCGCGATCCGGCCGGCGCACGGGATGTCCGATGGGGACACCGTGTTCGCGCTGTCGACCGGTTCCCCCGCGGCGTCCAGGGAACGGGATTCCGATCAGCGGCTGGCCGGTGCCGAGGCGCGGCTGCTCGACGAGGTCTGCGCCGCCGCGGCCGACGTCGTGCAGCACGCCATCGTGCGCGCGGTGCTGGCCGCGGAACCGGTGGGCGAGGTGACTTCCTACACGCGCACCTACCCCTCGGCGCGGGAATGAACCATGGTTGGCGGACGTTGATCCCGCCGAACGGCACCGGCCGGGGGCGTGGCCTCCCGGATCGTGGGACACCGGTGCCCCACATAGTAGGATGGTGCTTGTGCTGGTGATTCGACGCGACCTCGTCGACGCGATGGTCGCGCACGCTCGACGGGACCACCCGGACGAGGCGTGCGGCGTCATTGCCGGCCCGGACGGGTCGGACCGGCCCGAGCGGTTCGTCGAGATGATCAACGCGGAGCGCTCGCCGACGTTCTACCGCTTCGATTCGAGCGAGCAGCTCAAGGTGTGGCGGGAGATGGACCAGGCCGATGAGGAGCCGGTCGTCATCTACCACTCGCACACCGCGACCGAGGCGTACCCGTCGCGCACCGACGTGTCCTACGCCTTGGAACCCAATGCGCACTACGTTCTCGTGTCCACCAGGGACCCGGAGACCCACGAGTTGCGCTCGTACCGCATCCTCGACGGCGTGGTGACCGAGGAGCCGGTGGAGATCGTGGAGTCCTACATGTTCGCCCACACCGGCACCGACGAGGTGCCCGACCGCGGCTGAGCCGCGCTCGCCGCAGTCATTCGGCGAGCGGGCGTGTGCAAGTTCCGTTCAGTAGTTCCTGTGGACAGGGAGGTACCCCCATGGCAATCAACGTCTCGATCCCCACCATCCTGCGCACCCACACCGATGGCCAGAAGTCGGTGGAGGCCAGCGGCAACACGGTCGCCGAGGTCATCAACGACCTGGACAGCAAGCACAGCGGCCTCAAGGACCGGCTGGTCAAGGAGGGCTCGCTGCACCGCTTCGTGAACGTCTACGTCAACGACGAGGACGTGCGGTTCTCCGGTGGCCTGGAAGCCAGCGTGGCCGACGGGGACAGCGTGACGATCCTGCCGGCCGTGGCCGGCGGCATGCGCTGAGGCGGAGGCGAACGTCGTGGCCCGCTACGACTCATTGCTCGACGCGCTCGGCGACACCCCGCTGGTCGGGTTGCCGCACCTGTCACCCGCACCGGACGTGCGGCTGTGGGCGAAGCTGGAGGACCGCAACCCGACCGGTTCGGTCAAAGACCGCGTCGCGCTGTCCATGATCGAGGCGGCGGAGAAGGAAGGCCGGCTCACCACCGGCTGCACCATCCTGGAGCCGACCTCCGGCAACACCGGCATCTCGCTGGCGATGGCCGCCAAGCTCAAGGGCTACGGCCTGGTGTGCGTGATGCCGGAGAACACCTCCGAGGAGCGCAGGCAGATCCTGCAGGCGTTCGGCGCGCGGATCGTGTCCTCGCCCGCCGCGGGCGGCTCGAACCAGGCGGTCGCGGTCGCCAAGGAGCTCGCCCAGCAGAACCCGGACTGGGTGATGCTCTACCAGTACGGCAACTCCGCGAACGCGGACGCGCACTACCGGGGGACCGGGCCGGAGATCCTGCGGGACATGCCGGGCCTCACGCACTTCGTTGCGGGGCTCGGCACCACGGGCACGCTCGTCGGTGTGGGGCGCTACCTGCACGAGCACAAGCCCGGGGTGCAGATCGTGGCGGCCGAGCCGCGCTACGGCGAGCTGGTGTACGGGCTGCGCAACCTCGATGAGGGGTTCGTGCCCGAGCTCTACGACGAGAGCGTGCTGTCCCGCCGGTTCTCCGTCGGGTCCTACGACGCGCTGCGGCGCACCCGGCAACTGCTGGAGTCCGAGGGCATCTTCGCCGGGATCTCCACCGGCGGCGTGGTGCACGCGGCGTTGACCATCGGCGAGAAGGCGGCCGCGGCCGGGGAGTCCGCGGACATCGTCTTCGTCGTGGCCGACGCCGGGTGGAAGTACCTGTCCACCGGCGCCTACGGCGGCACCCTCGACGAGGCGGCGCAACGCCTGGACGGCCAGCTCTGGGCCTGAACCCGCCGCCCGCATTTCTTCGCAAGGCCCACCCGATCCGCTCGGGTGGGCCTTGCGTTTTCGCCGTGCCAGGTGCTCGCTGCAATGCGCGTTGACTTTGCGGCGACGGGACGTGCCAACGTAGCTGCATGTTGCGCGTGAGTGAGCAGACCCGTGAGCGGGTCCGGCAGCTGGCACAAGGGGAATTCGGCGGCGTCAGCGTCGACGAGGCGTTCCGGCGGCTGCTCGATGAGCATTGGGAGTCCGCCGCCGTGGCCGCGGTCGAGTACACCCGCGAACACGAGCCCCACGAGTGGGAGGCGTATCTCGCCGAGGCACGCGCATGGGCGGCCGCTGGGGCCTCGGTCACCGACTGATCGGGCCGGAGCGTGACCGCACGCGAGAACACTCCGGGCGAGCCGGTGGTCAGGTTGCTGAGGCGAGCGCTGCCCAGCCGCTCCGCCGTTGACGAGGTCGTCAGCCGGCGGCCGTGAGGTAGCGGGTGAGCATGGCGACGAGCTCGTCCTCGAGCCGCTCGGCGTCGATCGGGTCGGGTGCGGCGACGAGGTGGTGCACGACGAATTCGATCGTGGACACCAGCAGCCGGGCGGCCGTGCCGGTGTCGTCCACCCGGACCTCGGGATGCCCGTCGAGCAGTTCCCGCACGCCCGCCACCCTTTCGCGCTCGTGCTGCGAGATCCGTTCCAGCAGCTGCTGGGAGCGCGGTGCTTGTTCGAGCAGCAGGCGCAGCAGCCGCGGATCCTCGCGGTGGTTGTCGATCGCCGTGCGCACGAACCCCCGGACGATCTCCTCGAACGACTCGGGCAGCTGCTCGTCCTGGCGCCGCAGCGCGGCCGCTCCGTCGTCGAGGTGCCTGCTCATCAGCTCGGCGAGGATGGCGTCCTTGTTCGGGTAGTACTGGTACAGCGAGCCGATCGAGATCCGCGCCCGCTCGGCGATGCGGTTCGTGGTGCCCGCGGCGTAACCGTGTTCGGCGAAAACGTGAGCAGCCGCGGCGAGGATGCGTCGCCGGGTGAGTTCGGCGCGGACCTGGCGGGGCTGTTTGCGGGGCCGGAGCCTGCGCTCGCCGGATGTCATGGCACCTCCTGCCGGGCCGTGAAAGCGAGTAGACCGGGAACTGAGCAATTGCTCATAATAGTGCCATGAACTGCGAAGGAACTAGCCATCGAACGGTGCGAGCTGATCGGCTCCGGTCGTGACCCGCGCCCGCGAGCGATTCCGCCGAGTGCCGCTGGACGAGATCCGCGCCCGGATCGGCGAGCCCGACGACGGCCTCAAGGCCGCGAAGTCCGGCACCCGCATCGACGAGCACGCGCACCGGTTCATCGCGCACTGCCCGTTCCTGTCGCTGGCCACCGCGGACGCGGCGGGGTTGCCGGACTGCTCACCCCGCGGTGACTACCCGGGTTTCGTGAAGGTGCTGGACGAACACACGCTGGCGATCCCGGACCGGCCAGGCAACAAGATCGCCGACTCGTTCCGGAACCTGGCGGACAACGACGGGATCGGGTTGCTGTTGCTGATCCCCGGCGTGCGGGAAGTG
Source organism: Saccharopolyspora sp. (assembly GCF_017434145.1). Classification (NCBI taxonomy): domain Bacteria; kingdom Bacillati; phylum Actinomycetota; class Actinomycetes; order Pseudonocardiales; family Pseudonocardiaceae; genus Saccharopolyspora; species Saccharopolyspora sp. The sequence continues at coordinate 4,182 of NZ_JAFRFW010000367.1, forward strand.
CTGCGGATCAACGGCCGCGGTTACGCCACCGACGAACCCGACGTGCTCGCGCGGATGCAGGTCGAGGGCAAGGACCCGATGTTCGCGCTGATCGTCGAGGTGCAGCAGGTGTTCTTCCACTGCGGGCGGGCGCTGCTGCGCTCCCGGCTGTGGGATCCGGCCAGCCAGGCGCTGGCCGACGAGATCCCGTCCGCGGGCGAGATCGTCGCCGCCGAGCTCGGAGCCGATCCCCAGGTGTTGAACGACCGGCTCGAAGCCGCCTACCGCCAGCTGTACTGACCACGAGGATTTTCCCGATGCAGCAAGCGATTCTCGATCGCATCGACCCGGTGGCCGAGGACGTCGCCGCGCTCGTCCTGCGCGGTGCGAGCGCCCCGTTGGCGCCCTGGGAGCCGGGAGCGCACATCGATCTGGCGTTGCCGAACTGGCTGACCCGGCAGTACTCGCTCTGCGGTGATCCCGCCGACCGGGAGCACTACCGCATCGCGGTCCGGCACGACCGGCTCAGCCGAGGCGGTTCGGAGTACGTGCACCGGTTCCTCCGGCAGGGCCGCACGCTGGACATTTCGTTGCCGCGCAACCATTTTCCGCTCCGGGCCGCGCCGGAGTACCTGTTCGTCGCGGGCGGGATCGGGATCACGCCGATCCTGCCGATGCTGCAGGCGGCCGTGGCGGCGGGGTCCTCGGCGACGCTGGTCTACGTGGGACGGTCGGTGGCGGCCATGCCGTTCGCCGACGAACTTCGCCGCGACCACGGCGATCGGGTGCGCATCGTCGCCACGGAAGATCAGTGCCGACCCGATTTCGCGGCGCTGGCCGGGGAACTCGGTCCGCGTGCGCTGATCTACTGCTGCGGACCCACGTCGATGATCGCTGCTGCCGAGGCCGCGTTTCCCGCGCAGCGGCTGCACGCGGAACGTTTCCGGCCGGTGGCCAAGACCTTCCCGCCGAACACAGCGTTCGAGGTGGCGTGCGCCCGCTCCGGGCGAACCGTCGAGGTCGCGGCGGACGAGACGTTGCTGGACGCGCTGAACCACTCCGGGCATCCCGTGGCGTCCGGTTGCCGCGAAGGCGTCTGCGGCAGTTGCGAACTCACCGTCGTCGAAGGCGAGCCCGAGCACCGGGACGACATCGGCGCCGAGCAGGGGCGGATTTTCGCCTGCGTGTCCCGCGCGCGGTCGCCGCGGCTGGTGGTGGACCTGTGATCAGCCGGTGAAGGAGTACGAGCGCAGCCCGTTGCCCACGCCCGGCACGACCAGCACGGCGCCGTCGGCTTCGCCGGGGGAGGCGAGTCCTTCGCGGGCGGTCGTGACGTACAGGTCGGTCAGGTCCGCGCCGCCTAAGCAGCAGCTGGTCGGGCGCTGCGCGGGTAGCTGGATCGTGCGGTCGAGCTCGCCGCTGGGCGCGTACCGCCGAACCTCACCGCGGTCCCGCACGGTGATCCAGAGGCAGCCGTCCGCGTCGGTGCACAACCCGCCCGGTTCGCCGTCGATCGCCAGCAGCGGGCGGCGGCCGCCCGCCTCGCCGGACTGCGCGTCGAAACCGAGCACGTCCACCCGGTGCGTCGCGCTGTCGACGAAGTAGAGCCGGGTGTCGTCCGGGCTGAACGCCAAGCCGTTGCCCGCGGCCACACCGCGCAGCACGACGTGGGCGGCGCCACGCGCGTCGACCCGCACCAGCCAGCCGTCGCCGCCGTGCTGTTCGGGGACCGTGTTCGCCCACAGCCGCCCGCGCGTGTCGATGGTGCTCTCCCCGGCGCGCACGCCTTCCCGAGCCCAGAAGGTGAGCCAGGTGCGGCTCTTGCCGTCCGCATCGAACAGCGCGACGCCCTCGTCGAAGTGCAGCAGCAGCCCGCCGCGCGTCCGCGGTTTGGCCGCGCTGATCTGCTGGGGGACGTCCATGGCGTGATCGGTGTCGTCCGGCGCGTAGCGATGCGCGGAGTGCGCGCGCAGGTCGGTCCACAGCAGGGTGTCGGTGCCGACGTCCCAGGTGGGGCTCAGGCCGACGGAAGCGTTCGCGCGCACCGCGAACTCGGCTCGCGCGGTCATCGCCACCTCCTGCGAACGGCTTCCGGTCGCCGGGGAGCTTAACGTTCGCCGCTGTCGACCCGAGGTCGTACCCGAGTCATCCGGGTAATCTCGGAAGGGTGACGAACCAGCCGGCACGGCAACGGCCCCGGGTGCTGCCGCAGCAGCCGCTGCGCGCGGCGGTCCAGATGGCTTTCCTGATCGCGGTGCTCTACGCGGTCGAGTTCGCGGACCAGCTGACCCCGGCCACCAGCCTCGACGACAACGGCATCGTGCCTCGCGCGGTCGACGGCCTGGACGGGATCGTGTGGGCGCCGCTGCTGCACGCGGGCTGGGCGCACCTCATCTCGAACACGCTGCCGCTGCTGGTGCTGGGCTGGCTGGTGCTGGCCAACGGTGCACGCCAGTTCATCGCGGTCACCGCCACGGTGTGGATCGTCGGCGGCCTCGGCACCTGGCTGATCGGGGCGCCGCCCACGCACGTCGGCGCCTCCGGCGTCGCCTTCGGGTGGATGGTGTTCCTGCTGGTCCGCGGCTTCTTCCTGGGCAGCGTCGGGCAGATCCTGGTGGCCGCGGTGCTGTTCTTCTACTGGGGCGGCATGTTGTGGGGCGTGCTGCCCGGCCAGCCCGGCATCTCCTGGGAGGGCCACCTGTGCGGCGCGCTCGGCGGGCTGCTCGCGGCGTGGCTGGTGTCCCGCAACACTCGTCGTCCGGACAAGCCCGCCTCGCCTGGCACACTGTCCGCGTGAGCAACGCGCCGATCGGGATCTTCGACTCCGGCGCGGGCGGGCTTACCGTCGCCCGCGCGGTCATGGACCAGCTTCCCGGCGAATCCGTGCGCTACGTCGGCGACACCGCGAACGCCCCTTACGGCCCGAAGCCGCTGGCCGACATCCGCGCCCGCACCCTCGCGATCACCGACGCGCTGGTGGCGGACGGCGTGAAGGCACTCGTGATCGCCTGCAACACGGCCTCGTCGGCCTGCCTGCGCGACGCCCGCGAGCGCTACGACATCCCGGTCGTGGAAGTCGTGCTGCCCGCGGTCCGCCGCGCGGTGGCCACCACCCGCAACAACCGGGTCGGCGTGATCGGCACCCAGGCCACGATCCGCTCGCGCGCCTACGAGGACGCCTTCACCGCCGCCCCGCAAGTGCGGTTGAGCACCGCCGCCTGCCCCCGGTTCGCCGAGTTCGTCGACCGCGGCATCACCAGCGGACGCCAGGTCCTCGGCCTCGCGCAGGGCTACCTGGACCCGTTGCAGCAGGACGACGTGGACACGCTGGTGCTCGGCTGCACGCACTACCCGCTGCTGACCGGCGTGCTGCAGCTGGCGATGGGCGAGCAGGTCACGCTGGTCTCCAGCGCGGAAGAGACCGCCAAGGACGTGGTGCGGGTGCTCACCGAGAACGACCTGCTCAGCACGGCCGGCGATGCCGAGCACGAGTTCCTGGCCACCGGCGAGCCGGACCGGTTCGCCAAGCTGGCCCGCCGCTTTCTGGGGCCGATGTCGGCGACCGGGTCCGTGCGGTCGTTCGCCATGTCAGGCTCGGTCTCGTGAAGCTGACGATTCTCGGGTGCTCCGGCAGCCTCCCGCGGCCGGATTCGCCCGCCTCCGGTTACCTCGTCGAGTCCGCCGGTTCGCGGATCGTGCTCGACCTGGGCAGCGGCAGCATCGGCACGCTGCAACGCTTCGCCGACCCGTTCGCGCTGGACGGCCTGTTCCTGACGCACCTGCATCCGGACCACTGCGCGGATTTCGGCGGGTTGACGGTGCTGCGGCGCTACCACCCGGACCCGCCGTTCGACGCGAGGGAGCACCGGCTGCCGGTGTTCGGGCCGCCGGAGGCCGCGGACCGGCTGGCCCGGCTGTACGCGCCGAGCTCCGCGGAGCTCGGCGACACCGACCTGTCCGACGTGTTCGAGTTCGGCGGTGTGGACGAGCCGATGCGTGCCGGCGCGTTCGAGGTCACCGCGCTGCCGATGGATCACCTGTGCCCGTCCTGGGGTTTCCGGGTGCGGAGCGAGGACCGGGTGCTCGCCTACACCGGCGACACCGGCCCGTGCGCGGAGCTGGGCGAGCTGGCCCGCGACGCGGACGTGCTGCTGGCGGAGGCGTCCTGGCCGGACGCGCCGGACCGCCCGGACGGCGTGCACCCAAGCGCCAAGGGCACCGCCC